>JBJEQS010000058.1:0-3753 GCA_051881875.1 Oscillospiraceae bacterium | reverse complement strand
TTCGGAAGTGAATCACTTGAATCAAGATACAGAGATGCAAGAAATCTTTTCAATACAGTCTTTGAACCCGGTGCAATAGTTCTGCCTGAAGAAACTCAGATATCTGATACCGGAATTTCAGATGAAGCAGTAAGTCCGGCAGATATTGATGGCGGACAGGAATATGAAGAATATCCTGCTGCATAAATCATATTAAAAGTAAATATTTTGTTACAAAATATGCTGTAATATGTACAATTGCTGATAAACATAGTATAATTAACTTTACAGAAATTATTATTTTATATAAATAATTTAATAAGAATAGAGGGATGCAATGTTGAAAAATAAATTTTTATGCGGCTTTTTATCTGTCCTTATGTCATTTGCAGCTGTCGATTTAAGCGTATGCAGAGTATATGCTGTTCAGGAAAGTGTATCGGAAACCGAGGCTGTGACTTCCGAAGTTCCGGAGGATACAAAAACCGATGATGACAGTGATGAGTCAGAAAAAGCCGATGGTACGGATAATGACAAGCCTGTTGTTACAGTCAATTCCGAATATGCCGCAGGTGACGGCATGAATGATGCGGAGGAGTACAAGACATCGGAAAACGATATTACAAAACAGTGCGATATCGTTATTCCTGACTATATAACAGATAAGTCAACGCTTATAAATGATAAGAACAGAGCCACCAAAATCAGCTTTAAGGCTGGCGATGAAATTACCGTTTCAAACGATAAAAGCCGTATCTATTCAATCTATATCATATGGGATACACCGCCTGGGGAATGGAAACTCTCCTATAATGTGCAGTCAGCACGATACGGTCAGAATGGATTTATACATGAATATATCCGCCTTGATACTCCGGCGGAAGAATTCAAAATGACTTTGCCTTCCGATGCCACAATATGCGATATATTCACATTTACAAAGGGCGAAAAGCCTGCATGGGTTCAGCAGTGGAAACCACCCTGTGAAAATGCTGATATTCTACTGCTTCCGGCAAGAGGAAACAATGAGATAATTGATTTCGGCGGATTTTTACCATACTATGCAGGAGAAGTGGGTGCAAAGGTTCAGGTTGCATATATGGTAAATCAGTGGATGGAATACTATCGTCCCCATGAAATACTTAATGCACTCTGGGAATGTGGTGTTACATATTACCCTGTTTTCGGCGATTTTGCCGACTGCGAGGTTCAGTCATATGATGATGCCGCTATTATATATAATCAGAGCGATGTAACAGGCTATGTTGTATCACTGCTCAGACGCTTTAAGCCGCAGATTGCTGTCGGACAGGATTTGAGGGGTGAGGGCGGAAACGGTATCAGTATGATATATTCAAAGGCTCTTGCAGAAGCCTGTGAAATATCGGCAGATTCGTCAAAATATCCTGAATCAGCCGCAGAATACGGTACATGGGACGTTCCGAAAACATATCTCCATCTTTACGGATATACAGACAAGAAAAATCCGTCAGCCGCTGTGACTGATGAAACCGATGAAACAGAAACAACCGCAAAGTCAACAAAAAAAGCCGATGAAACTGATGAAACACTCGAAACTGATGAATTCGGCGAACCGGTTATTTCAGAGGAAACAGGAGTTCATACTGTTCCGGAATATGACGGAGATATTGAATATCTTGTAAAACCGATAGAGTTTGACTGGAGCATGGAGCTTGAAAGATTTGACAATAAATCTGCATATGAAGTTGCCGCCACTGCCTTTCTTAACCATAAATCTCAGGTAAACTGGATTTCTATGGCAGATGCCGATGATAAAAAAACAGGTATATTCGGCTTATACAGAACAACTGTAGGATACGATAAGGGCAAGACCGCTGATGTACTTGAAAATGCAAATGTTGTTATACAGGAAATAATTTCAGATGATATGAAAAGTGAGTCATATGCCTCATTCATAGCCGAAAAGTACAGAGGAAAGGCTCGTTCATCACCTGTTGTACTTGCAATCGGAATAATTACTGCAATCGGAACAGCTGCATTTGCAGTATATAAAAAGGTTCGTAAAAAGTAAAGACATACATTTAACGTGAATTCATTAAGCATTTTATTGAATTCACGTTATATTATAACAGGAGGAATTTTATCATGAAAAAATACATTGACAGCTATACAAAGGAAATTGAGGAATATATCGAAAAGCCTGATGACAGGGATATTGCCGAATTAAAAAAAGAACATCTTGTGCAGATTCAGTTCATACAGCATGAAAGGATAGTACACTGGTTTGTTACCATGTTTGTCGGAATACTCCTTTTTATTGCCATGGCTATACTATTTGCCAATCCGCAGAAAATCGCCATGCTTGCCCTTATAATCCTGCTTCTCGGACTGCTTATCCCATATCTTATGTATTACTATTACATAGAAAATGCCACACAGTATCTCTATACGCTTTATAATAAGCTTACCGAAATGGAAAAAGATTTAAAAGCCGATAAATCTGAAAAATAAAAAATTGTATGTTGATTATCCCCTGAAAATATGTTATAATATTTTTCAGTGACTATTTAAATGGAGGTATTAAGTTATGAGTGAATGTACACATGACTGCGGTTCATGCGGTCAGAGCTGTTCTGAACGTGACCCTAAGAGCTTTCTTGAAGCTCCCCATGAATTAAGCAGTATCAAAAAGGTTATAGGCGTAGTAAGCGGCAAGGGCGGCGTTGGTAAATCAATCGTTTCCTCAATGCTTGCTGTAAGTATGCAGAGAGAGGGATTCCATTCAGCTATACTCGACGCTGACATAACAGGCCCGTCAATCCCAAAGGCATTCGGCATAAAGGAAAAGGCTGTCGGAAATGATATTGGCATTGACCCTGTAAAAAGCAAGCTTGGTACGGATATAATGTCTGTAAACCTTCTTCTTGAACATGATACAGACCCTGTTATCTGGAGAGGCCCTGTTATTGCAGGCATGGTCAAGCAGTTCTGGCAGGACGTAATCTGGCAGGACGTTGACTATATGTTTGTTGATATGCCACCCGGAACAGGCGATGTTCCGCTGACAGTATTCCAGTCAATCCCTGTTGATGGCATAATAATCGTTACATCTCCTCAGGAACTTGTTTCAATGATTGTTGAAAAGGCTGTAAAGATGGCTCAGATGATGAATATACCGATTATCGGAATAATTGAAAACATGAGTTATGCGGAATGTCCTGACTGCGGCAAGCGTATAAATGTATTCGGTGAAAGTCATATAAAGGAAATCGCAGAGCAGTATAATATACCTGTACTTGCTGAAATTCCTATGAATCCGAAGCTTGCTGCCGCTGTTGACAAGGGAGCAATTGAACTCTTTGAGGGAGACTGGCTTGATAATGCTGTGAAGGCTGTAAGCAGCTTATAAAAAAATTCTGCTGAAAATTCAACAGAATAATTGACATATTTATTTTATTGCTGTATAATGATATAAACAGGTACTGTTAAAGTTGTCGTATGGATTTAGTATTAAAAAAAGTAACCGACTATTTGGAGATGGGCGGTTACTTTTCTTTTTTATCTGAAAATGCTTTATATACAAGTATAACATTGCTTACAGCAATAATCATCTGCCAGAAGTCATTCCATGACATTTAGAAAATCCCCCCTTTATTCAAGGGGTGCAACCGCCATAATAACAGTACCTTATCCTAATTAACGTGAGTTCGATGAATTATTTTTGTAGGAGCGACCAATGGTCGCCCGTTGTTGCTTATTGGAAATTTCATCAGGCGGCTTCCAGCCGCCCAA
>JBJEQS010000057.1:0-16431 GCA_051881875.1 Oscillospiraceae bacterium | reverse complement strand
AATCGTTCAAAAAAGTTTTTTGTCAAACTTTTTCCAAAAAAAGTTTGAGCAAACGTAGTTTGCTGAACTGAAATTATGGATTTATAAGTAAATAAAGACTGGCGAATATAGTTCGCCATTACAAAATAAATCTATCGAACTCACGTTATATGATTAATTGATTTTAAAAATTGACAGTTTATAATCTAAGGTGTATAATTGTATTACAGAATATCAAAATATGTAAGGAACAGGAGAAAATATGGACAGATTTAAACTTGTATCGGACTATAAACCATCAGGCGACCAGCCGCAGGCAATAAAACAGCTTGTTGACGGCATAAAAAGCGGCATGAAGGAACAGACGCTTCTCGGAGTCACAGGCTCGGGAAAAACATTTACAATGGCAAATATCATTGAGCAGATAAATAAGCCTACGCTGATACTTGCACATAACAAAACGCTTGCAGGACAGCTATGCTCGGAATTCAAGGAATTTTTCCCCGAAAATGCTGTTGAATATTTCGTGTCATACTATGACTATTATCAGCCGGAGGCTTATATCCCAAGCACAGACAGCTTTATTGAAAAGGATTCCTCAATAAATGATGAGATAGACAAATTAAGACATTCCGCAACATCTGCACTTGCAGAAAGACGTGATGTTATAATAGTAGCAAGTGTATCATGTATATATTCGCTCGGAAGTCCTGAGGATTACCGTTCAATGATAGTATCAGTCCGTCAGGGAATGGAAAAATCAAGGGAACAGCTTATAGAGGAGCTTGTAAGAATTCAGTATGAGCGAAATGACATCAATTTCGTGCGAAATAAATTCCGTGTCAGAGGAGATGTTGTGGAGATATTTCCTGCCAGTTCAACCGATACTGCAATAAGAGTTGAATTTTTCGGCGATGAGATAGACAGAATTTCCGAGATAAACCATCTCACAGGAGAGGTAAAAGCAGTAGTTTCGTATTATGCGATATATCCGGCTTCGCATTATATAGTAAAAGGCGAACGTCTTGACAGGGCATTAAAGGAAATAGATGATGAGCTTGCTGAACGCATAGAATATTTTGAGAAAAACAATAAACTGATAGAGGCTCAGAGAATTGCTCAGCGTACGCATTATGATATGGAAATGCTCAGGGAAACAGGCTTCTGTTCAGGAATAGAGAATTATTCAAGGATTATGGCAGGCAGACCAAAGGGGAGTACACCGATGACTCTGCTTGACCATTTCCCTGATGATTTTCTGCTTTTCGTTGATGAAAGTCATGTAACATTGCCGCAGATAAGAGGTATGTTTGCAGGCGACAGAGCAAGAAAGACAACTCTTATTGATTACGGATTCAGACTGCCGAGTGCATATGACAACAGACCTCTCAATTTTGATGAATTTTACAGCCATATAAATCAGGCGGTATTTGTAAGTGCAACTCCCGGACCGCTTGAAAAGGAAAAATCTGCACAGACCGTTGAGCAGGTTATACGTCCGACAGGACTTGTTGACCCCGAAATTATCGTCAAGCCTGTTGAGGGGCAGATTGAGGATTTGATTTCCGAAATAAATATCCGTTCGCAGAAAAATGAAAGAGTGCTTGTTACAACGCTTACCAAGAAAATGGCAGAGGATTTGACGGCATACTTTGAGAATATGGGTATAAAGGTGCGTTATATGCACAGCGATACCGATACTATGGAGCGTATGAGGATTATAAAAGATTTGCGATTAGGCGAATTTGATGTGCTTGTCGGAATAAATCTGCTTCGTGAGGGACTTGATATTCCGGAGGTTTCGCTTGTTGCCATACTTGATGCAGATAAGGAGGGATTCCTCAGAAGCGATACATCACTTATACAGACCATAGGACGAGCCGCAAGAAATGCAGACGGCAAAGTCATAATGTATGCCGACAGCGTAACGGGTTCAATGGAGAGAGCCATAACCGAAACTGAACGCCGCCGTGAGATACAGATGAGATACAACAGGGAACACAATATTACACCTAAGACAATCCGTAAGGATATAAGAGATGTTATAGAAATCACCTCCAAAACAGATGTCGAAAAAGCATCGGGTAAAAAGCGTATGTCAAAGGCTGAAAAGGATAAGCTGATAGAAAAGCTTACTGCCGAGATGAAACAGGCGGCAAAGCTGCTTGAATTTGAACACGCAATGTATCTGCGTGACAAAATAGAAGAAATAAAAAACAGCTGAAATTAAGAACAGGAAGTGCAGCAATGAAGGATAAAATTATAATCAAAGGTGCGAGAGAGCATAATCTGAAAAATATAAACCTTGAAATTCCAAGGGATAAGCTTATAGTAATGACAGGTCTTTCGGGTTCGGGAAAATCATCACTTGCATTTGATACAATATATGCAGACGGTCAGAGAAGATATGTCGAGAGCCTTTCATCATATGCAAGGCAGTTTCTCGGACAGATGGAAAAGCCTGATGTTGACAGTATTGAGGGGCTTTCACCGGCAATATCAATCGACCAGAAAACAACATCAAAAAATCCACGTTCAACTGTCGGAACAGTTACGGAAATATATGATTATCTCCGACTTTTGTATGCAAGAATTGGTATTCCTCACTGTCCTATATGCGGTCGTGAGATAAAACAGCAGAGCGTTGACCAGATTGTTGACAGGATAGTATCATTACCGGAGGGGACTAAAATCCAGCTGCTTGCACCGGTTGTAAGAGGTCGGAAGGGTGAGCATACTAAGGAAATTGATAAGGCAAGACGTTCGGGATTTGTAAGAATAAGGGTTGACGGAATAATATATGACCTTTCGGAAGATATAAAGCTTGACAAGAATAAAAAGCATATAATTGAAATAGTGGTTGACAGGCTTGTCGTAAAAAATGAGATGAATTCACGCCTTACAGACAGTATTGAAACGGCTATGTCAATATCTGACGGTCTGCTTATAGTTGATGTTGTGGGCGGTGAACAGCTTATGTTTTCATCAAATTATGCCTGTCCCGACCATAATGTAAGTATACCCGAACTTGCACCGAGAATGTTTTCATTCAATAATCCTTTCGGAGCTTGTGAAAAATGCACAGGACTTGGATTTTTTCAGAAGATTGATGAAAATATCATTGTTCCCAATAAGGATTTGAGTATAAGAGAGGGAGCTATAAAGGCATCAGGCTGGAATACTCTTGATGATAAGTCAATTGCAATGATGTATTATAATGCGATTGCAAAGAAGTATAATATATCACTTGATACGCCTGTAAAGGATTTGCCTGATGGTATTCTGGATATATTTCTGTATGGCACAAACGGAGAACGCCTTGAACTGAATATAATCGAAAGCTTTGGCGGAGGAACAAGATATTCCGCATTTGAGGGAGTAATCAACAATCTTGAACGCAGATATCGTGATTCAAACAGCAGTTATTCAAGAGATGAAATATCATCATATATGAGCGAGGAATTATGTCCTGAATGTCATGGTGAACGACTGAAAAAAGAGGCTCTTGCGGTAACTGTAAGAGATATAAATATAAGTGAACTCTGCCATAAATCCGTAACGGATATGCTTGATTTTTTTGATAATATACAGCTTGAGGGTGCGGAAAAGCTTATCGGCGGTAGGATAATCAAAGAGATAAGGGAAAGACTTGGATTTCTTAAAAGCGTAGGACTTGAATACCTCAGCCTTTCACGTTCATCGGGAACGCTGTCAGGCGGTGAAAGTCAGAGAATACGCCTTGCCACACAGATAGGCTCATCACTTATGGGTGTGCTGTATATCCTTGATGAACCAAGCATCGGACTGCATCAGAGGGATAATGACAAACTTATAGCGACATTGCAGAGATTGCGTGACATTGGAAATACGCTGATAGTAGTAGAGCATGACAGCGATACAATGCTTGCTTCGGATTATATAGTTGACATAGGGCCTGGGGCAGGTGTAAACGGCGGTGAAGTGGTATTTGCCGGTACTGTCGAGGACATTATGAAATGTGAAAAATCCATAACAGGACAGTATCTCAGCGGAAAGAAATTTATACCTGTTCCGTCTGAAAGAAGAAGCGGAAACGGAAATTACCTCACTATAAAAGGTGCTTGCGAAAACAATCTGAAGAATATAGATGTTGAGATACCTCTTGGAAAATTCATATGTGTAACAGGAGTATCGGGTTCGGGAAAATCCTCGCTTGTAAATGAGATTATATATAAGCATCTTGCCGCAAAGCTCAACCGTTCAAAGATAAAAAGCGGAAAATTTTCAGAATTCACAGGTCTTGAAAATCTTGACAAGGTAATTGATATAGACCAGTCGCCAATCGGAAGAACTCCTCGTTCAAATCCTGCGACATATACAGGAGTATTTACGGATATAAGAGAGCTTTTTGCCAGAACAAGCGATGCAAAGGCAAGAGGATATACCGCAGGACGATTTTCATTCAATATAAAGGGAGGACGCTGTGAAGCCTGTGAGGGCGATGGAATTCTGAAAATAGAAATGCATTTTCTGCCTGATGTATATGTTCCATGTGAGGTATGCGGCGGAAAACGCTATAACAGGGAAACTCTTGAGGTGCATTATAAGGGCAAGTCAATATATGATGTGCTTGAAATGACAGTTGATGAAGGAGTTGAATTTTTTGAAAATATCCCTAAGATTGAACGTAAGCTCAGAACATTGCAGGAAGTAGGACTTGGATATATCAAAATCGGACAGCCTGCAACAACGCTTTCGGGCGGTGAAGCACAGAGAGTTAAGCTTGCAACAGAGCTTTCAAAGCGTTCAACCGGCAGAACCATATATATCCTTGATGAGCCTACAACGGGACTTCATACAGCTGATGTTCATAAGCTTATAGAGGTATTGCAGAGGCTTGCAGACAGCGGAAATACAGTGCTTGTCATAGAGCATAATCTTGATGTAATCAAGGTTGCCGACCATATAATCGACTTAGGACCGGAGGGCGGTGACAAGGGCGGAACTATCGTAGCAACAGGAACACCGGAGGAAATTGCTGAATGTTCCGAATCATATACAGGATACTATCTTAAAAAGGTAATGAAATGAGAAAATTTGTTATAAATGAAAATGACAGCGGTCAGCGTGCGGATAAATTCATAATGAAAGTATCAGATATTCCGAAAGGTCTTATGTATAAATTTATCCGCACAAAGAAAATAAAGATAAACAGAAAAAAATTTGATATAGCGTATAAATTGCAGACAGGCGATATAGTTGAAATGTATATTGATGATGAATTTTTCACTGAAAGAGATAAAAAATCAGATAATCTGCCGTTTGCAAATGCTGATACCAATATAAATGTTATCTATGAGGATAATAATATACTGCTTGTAAACAAGCCTGTCGGTGTTATCGTCCACAGCGATAAAAACAACAGCGGAAATACTCTTGCAGACAGCGTTAAGAATTATCTGTATCAGAAAGGCGAGTATAATCCGCAGAATGAATTATCATTTGCCCCTGCGACCTGCAACCGAATAGACCGCAACACCTGCGGAATAGTGATATGTGCGAAAAATGCGTCATCGCTTCGTGAAATAAATGAGTGCATAAGAGAGCATAATCTGCATAAAAAATATCTGTGCATAACGGTGAATATACCGTCTGAAAGACAGGGCATAATAAAAGCCTATCATTTCAAGGACGATAAAATGAATAAGGTGTATATTTCCGATACTCCCAAGAAAAATTACAGAGAGATTGCGACAAAATATCATATAGTCTGCGAGAAAAACGGATTATGTCTTGTTGAAGCTGAACTGATTACAGGGCGTTCACATCAGATAAGAGCGAGTATGGCACATATCGGCTGTAATATTTTAGGCGATACGAAATATGGGATAAAATCTGCAAATGATAAGTACAGGGTTTATTATCAGGCATTGTGTGCATATTCGCTGAAATTTAAATTTGACAGTAATTCGCAGCTTGCGTATCTTAATGAAAATGAATTCAGCATTGATATGGCTGATATATGGTTCAGCGGTATTTTGAAATAAAGAGGTGCATTTGTTTTGTATAATCTGAATATTGTTTTGCATGAGCCGCAGATTCCTCAGAATACGGGTAATATTGCAAGAACCTGTGCGGTAACAGGGGCAGTTCTTCATCTTATAAGACCATTCGGATTTGAGATAACCGATAAAAATTTGAAAAGAGCAGGTCTTGATTACTGGGACAAGCTGGATATAAAATACTATGATAATCTTGAGGATTTTTTTGAAAAAAATCCCGATGCAAATGTATATTATTTTACAACAAAAGGTAAAAATGTATACAGCAATATTAACTATCCAAATAATACATATATAATGTTCGGGCGTGAGGATAAGGGACTTCCCGAAGCATTATTGCATGACAATCCCGAAAAATGCTCAAGAATACCTATGCGAAATACATTGAGAAGCCTTAATCTATCAAATTCAGTGGCAATAGCGGCTTATGAGATACTAAGACAGTGGGATTTCCCCGACCTTGCAAGAGAGGGCAGGCTCACTCAGTATGAGGATTAATCGTATGCATAAGGTAAAGGGTTCGGGAATAATATGGGCGGTCTGTATTCTTGCGGTAACTCTTATAATAATAACAGGAGTTTTAAGCATTGCACAGATTAACAATAAAAATACCATTGATGCAACTAAAAAACAGCAGGCGGAGTATTCGGCAATATCAGCAATAAGGCTTGTTGCTGATGATATTCAGCAGGAAAAAAATCATGCGTCATGGCTGGAAATGTTGTGGAATTCTGCAATGGATATGCCACTGTCAAAGGATTACCGCATTGATAACCTTGAATTTGAGGAAATTGAAGCAATGGGAAAAATTTCTCTTGTATTTGAATGGGAGAGCATGGAGCATGATGATTTCCCGTACATAATGAAAATAACGGCTGAAGCGGAATATTATGATGAGGAAGCGGAGGTATCTGCGACCTTTGAATTTACATCGGATAAGAAATGGATTTTAAAGGAATATTCGGAGTGAGGAGATGATTTTACATGAAGTTGAAAGGAATTACATTGCTTGAAACGGTTGTGTCACTCCTGATAGTGTCAATAATATCGCTTAGTGCATCTGCGGCATACAGCACAGCAGGAAATATTTTCAGACATACGGAGGATATACGGGAGCAGTCGGCTGATATGGCTGAAAAAATGGCAGAAATATATCTTGATTATGATGTCAAGTCAGATGACATATGCAGATTTAAGATAAATGATGATATAACAATCGAAGGCGAAGTAATGTTGGTGATTGCAAAAGGCTCTGAACCGGAAGAATACATAGCTGTAAGACCTGTTGAAAAAGAAGTGGTGGAAAGTGATGATGAAGAAACAGCGGAGGATTAAAGGATTCACACTTGCGGAGGTTATAGTGAATATTGCTGTAATGGCGATAGTTGTGGCGGTTACAGGCTCAATGCTTGTATCTGGCATGAATATGCTTTTCTATCATGCGGAAGAATTACAGCAGAGGAATATTGCAGATGCGGTATGCGGAATAATATCTGATAAAATAATGTATGATAATATTGCTGATGATGAAATAAGCATATCGGACGGGCATCTGATGGTGAAATATGATGAAGAATTTGTTGATGTGTTTGGTGATGAATTTTATAACGGATATACAGTTGATTATTCAGCAGATATAAAGGAAAAATCAGCAACAATTATTGTTTATGTTTATGAGGAAAGCGATGAGGTATGTTCAGCGAAAAAGAGTGTTATTATTATGAATAATTTTGACAGCAAGCGGCAAGTTGCCGTCTCCAATGAGGTCGGGTAGGTAAAAAAGATTTTATTGAGCAAAGTAGCGAAAATAAAAGTTTTTTGTCCAGCTTTTTTTCAAAAAAGCTGGCGGTTTCCAAAGGCAGAGCCTTTGGTCGCTGTTTACAGCGAAATGGGGGTGTGGGGGCGGCAGCCCCCGCCCAATCATCTTTAAAAGCCGCAAAAAGCCACCGTATCGTTAATGATACAGTGGCTTTTCTTTATATGGAAAGGAAAATCGAATTTTTATTAGTTAATAGTTCTCTTTACATATGTTGTATGGAGAAGCTCATGAGCCTTATGACTGCCCGGTTTTTCAAGATATTCATCATAGAGAGCCTTTACAGCCGGATTTTCATGAGATTTTCTTACAGCCATAGAAGCATCAATATCATAGAGAGCCTTTGCTCTTAATGCTCTGATGTCTGTGAAGTTTCTTACGCTTGCAGGCTGCTGTGGCTGACCGCCGCCGTTTACACAGCCGCCTGGACAACCCATGATTTCGATAAAGTGATAATCAGCTTCACCGTTCTTAACTTTGGTGAGGAGTTCCTTTGCGTTTGCAAGACCGCTTGCAACTGCAACCTTAACGTCCATATCGCCAACCTTGTAAGTAGCTTCCTTGATTCCTTCAGTACCTCTTACTTCAGGGAAATCAACAGCGTCTGCACCAGTGAGAGTATAAACAGCTGTTCTGAGAGCAGCTTCCATAACACCGCCTGTTGCACCGAAGATAACGCCTGCACCTGTTGAAATACCAAGAGGTTCATCGAATTTTTCATCTTCAAGAGCGAGGAACTGGATACCTGCACGTTCAATCATTCTTGCGAGTTCTCTTGTTGTGAGAGCTATATCAACATCAGGAACGCCGGCAGCATTCTGGTCATCTCTGCCGATTTCAAACTTCTTTGCTGTACATGGCATGATTGATACCATAACGATATCCTTAGCGTCAATGCCCATCTTTTCAGCATAGTAAGTCTTTGCAACAGCACCGAACATCTGCTGAGGTGATTTACATGATGAAAGATTTTCAGTAATATCAGGGAAGTAGTGTTCACAGTACTTAACCCAGCCAGGTGAGCATGATGTGATAAGCGGAAGCTTGCCGCCGTTCTGAACTCTGTCGATGAATTCAGTAGCTTCTTCCATGATTGTGAGGTCAGCACCGAAGTCTGTATCGAATACCTTATCGAATCCGAGTCTTCTGAGTGCAGCAGCCATTTTGCCTTCAACGTTAGTACCGATTGGAAGACCGAATGCTTCACCAAGACCTGCTCTTACAGCCGGAGCAGTCTGAACGATAACGTGCTTGCTTGGGTCAGCAATAGCAGCAAATACTTCTGCTGTGTTATCCTTTTCTGAGATAGCACCTGTAGGACAAACAGCGATACACTGACCGCATGATACACAGCTTGTTTCACCGAGTCCCATATAGAATGCACTTGATATATTTGTATTGAAACCACGTTCATTAGCACCGATAACTCCGATACCCTGAACCTTTTCACATACAGCTGAACAGCGTCTGCAAAGTACACACTTGTTGTTGTCACGATACATATGTGCAGCTGAATTATCTATTTCATAAACCTGCTTAACACCGTCATATATGCCAGCGTCTTCAACCTTTAAGTCCTTAGCGAGCTTCTGAAGTTCACAGTTGCCGCTTCTTACGCATGAGAGACATTTTCTGTCATGTGTTGAAAGAATGAGTTCAACAGTTTTCTTTCTTGAGTCGATAACCTTAGGAGAGTTTGTGAGAACTTCCATACCTTCTGATACAGGGTAAACGCATGATGCAACGAGTCTGAAACCTCTGCCTTCATTTGCTTCCACCATACATACGCGGCAAGCACCGATAGCGTTGATGTCCTTGAGGAAGCAGAGAGTAGGGATTTCGATATTTGCGATTCGTGCAGCTTCAAGAATTGTAGAACCCTTAGGAACAGAAACCTCAATACCATTTATTTTAACGTTTATATTTTCCATATTAGCTCCTCCACTATTTCTTGATAATTGCCTTGAACTTACATGAAGCAATACATGCACCGCACTTAACGCACTTGTCAGTATCAATAGTCATTGCAGGAAGCTTCTTTCCAGGAGCTATGTAATTAGTCTTGGAAATAGCTGATGCAGGACACTGCTTAGCACACATACCGCATCCGATACACTTGTCACGTTCGATTTCAAAGTGAAGAAGGTCCTTACATACACCGGCAGGACATTTCTTGTCTACAACGTGAGCAATATATTCATCTCTGAAGTATTTGAGAGTTGAGAGAACAGGGTTAGGAGCTGTCTGACCAAGACCGCAGAGTGAGTTAGCCTTGATATGATAGCAGAGAGCTTCAAGCTTGTCAATATCTTCAAGAGTACCCTGACCCTTTGTGATTTTGTCGAGGATTTCATACATACGTTTTGTACCGACACGACATGGAGTACATTTACCGCATGATTCATCAACAGTAAATTCGAGGAAGAACTTAGCAATATCAACCATACAGTTGTCTTCGTCCATAACGATAAGACCGCCTGAACCCATCATTGAGCCGATACCGATGAGATTGTCATAGTCAATCGGGATATCGAAATGCTGTGCAGGTATGCAACCGCCTGAAGGACCGCCTGTCTGAGCAGCCTTGAACTTCTTGCCGTTAGGGATACCGCCGCCGATTTCTTCAATAACTTCACGGAGAGTTGTACCCATAGGAACTTCAACAAGACCTGTGTTATTGATTTTACCGCCGAGAGCGAATACCTTAGTACCCTTTGACTTTTCAGTACCCATTGATGCAAACCATTCAGCACCCTTGAGGATAATCTGCGGGATATTTGCATAAGTTTCAACGTTGTTGAGGATAGTAGGCTTCTGGAAAAGACCTTTTTCAGCAGGGAACGGAGGACGTGGACGAGGTTCACCTCTGTTGCCTTCGATAGATGTCATAAGAGCAGTTTCTTCACCGCATACGAAAGCACCTGCGCCGAGTCTTAAATCAATATCGAAGCAGAAGTCTGTACCGAAGATGTTTTTACCGAGCATACCCTTTTCACGAGCCTGCTTGATAGCGATTTCAAGACGTTCAACAGCGATTGGGTATTCAGCACGAACATATATGTAACCCTGTGTAGCACCGATTGCGTAACCTGCAATTGACATAGCTTCAAGAACAACGTGCGGGTCACCTTCGAGAACTGAACGGTCCATAAATGCACCCGGGTCGCCTTCGTCAGCATTACAGCAAACGTACTTCTGGTCAGCATTTGGAACGATGTTCTTGGCAAGACGCCACTTCATACCTGTCGGGAAGCCGCCGCCGCCTCTGCCTCTGAGACCGCTGTCGAGGATAGTCTGGATAACTTCGTCCTGTGTCATAGTTGTGAGAACCTTGCCGAGAGCTTCATAACCGCCTCTGCCTATGTATTCATCAATACATTCAGGATTGATAACACCGCAGTTTCTCAGAGCAACTCTGTGCTGTTTCTTGTAGAATGCAGTATCGTTAAGTGACTTGATTTCATCGCCCTGAACAGTTTCGGCATAGAGGAATTCCTTGATAGGATTGCCGTTTTTGAGATGTTCTTCAACGATTCTCGGGATTTCATCAACATTAACCATTGAGTAGAATGTGCCTTCCGGATATACAATCATGATAGGACCTAAAGCACAAAGACCGAAACAGCCTGTTTTAACAATCTGAACTTCATCTGTAAGACCGTTCTTAGCGAGTTCAGATTCAAGAGTTTCAATAATTTTCGGGCTGCCTGAAGAAGTACAGCCTGTACCGCCGCAGACAAGGACATGTCTTTTATATTTTGAAGCAGAAGCGTCGTTAGCTGTTCTTACAGCAAGTTCCTTGGCTAACTGCTCTTTGATTTCCTTGAGTTCGTCAAGTTTCATATATTTACCTCCTGATAATTTATGTAGGAATTAATCAGCGTATTTTGCGAGAACGCTTTCAACATCATCAACAGTAAGACGGCCATAAACGTCATCGTTGATAGTAAGAACCGGTGCAAGACCGCACGCACCGATGCAGCGGCAGGCTTCGAGAGAGAATTTACCGTCAGGAGTACATTCTCCGCCTTCAATGCCGAGAGTTTCGATAAGCTTATTGTAAATATCGCCTGAACCCTTAACGTAGCAAGCAGTACCAAGACAGACAGAAATTCTGTATTTTCCCTTTGGTGAGAGGGAGAACTGTGAGTAGAAAGTAACTACTCCGTAAACCTTTTCAAGCGGAACGCCGAGATTATCGGAAATAATCTTCTGTACTTCAATAGGAAGATAACCGTAGATATCCTGTGCTTTCTGAAGAATAGGCATTAATGCACCCTTTTCATCTTTTAATTCAGAGATGACTGCGAGGAGCTGATTTTCCTGCTCCTTAGTACCCATGAAAGGTACTGTACTTTTTTTAGAACCCATCTTTGAACCTCCTTAGAAAAATAATTTTGACCATATATATAATGATATATATATATACAATATCAACTTGTATATTATAACATAAAAAACAAAAAAAATCTACAAATAATTTAAACAACATATTTTGATTTAAGTGTACAATTTGCACAAAATGTACAAATGGGGTATATTATATTTAACGATTATGTACTGATTTGGTATATTTTAAATAAAATATTTCTTGTGAATTTATACAATAATTATTGAATTCTGTTTAATTATATGCTATAATATATATATAATAATATAAAAGCTGTAATTACAGCAATTATCAGATAAACAGAAAGGCGGAGATTAAAGCTATGACAAATCTGAAATACTTGGTAAATGCATTTGATTTTGCAAATACGGGCAACGTTTCGCAGGATATAAAGAAGAAACTTACAGAACTTGGTATTGATTCCGAAAAAATCCGCCGTACTGTGCTTGCAGTATACGAGGGTGAAATAAATATGATAATCCATGCAAACGGCGGAATTATCGAAATAGAAGTTGATGATAAGTGTATAAAGATGACTCTTTCGGATAATGGACCGGGGATTGCCGATATAGACCTTGCCATGCAGTCGGGATATTCAACTGTATCCGACAGCGGAGTTATTTCCAAGGGATTCGGTGCTGGAATGGGATTTTCAAATATGCAGTCCATGTCTGATACCATGAAAGTCGAATCAACAATCGGACTTGGTACAACAGTTTATATGACGATAAATCTTTAAGAATATAAATTCAGCTGTTGCAAATCTGTTAAAGAATAAATTTATTCAGGGAATGATAAACTGATGAACAAAACAAAGACGGCATATTTTTTACTTTCACTGATAATACTTGTACTTGCAGGAATGATGATTGCATATGAACAGCAGCCCGATGAAGTGCCGGTTATAAGGAATATTTCCGAAACAGATATTTCCGAAATATCCGAAAATACAATATTGTATGAAACTTCACCGGATTATGAGTATGTATCGGAGATTTGCAGCACATCTGTTTCCGAAACCACATCATGCATATCCCTGCATGAATCATCTGATGCTGAAAAGAATATTGAATTTCCGATTGACCTCAATAAAGCTTCAAAAGATGAACTGATGATGATTAGCGGAATAGGTGATGTATTGTCCGACAGAATAATTGAATACAGAAATATGAACGGGGGATTTTCTTCAGTAAATCAGCTTGCCGAAGTCAAAGGTATAGGTGATAAGCGGCTGGAGCAGTTCCGTTCTTTTCTTTATGTTGAAAATGAACAGGATTATCCGCAGGAAAATCCAGGCGATGATGAATATTATGAATACAGTCCCGAAGAAATTTATGACGATGATTATGAGGAATATATTGAAGAATACATAGAAACAGAGTATGCGGAAACAGAACAGGCGGAAGTATATATGGTTGAATTGAATTCGGCAACAGCAGAGGATTTTATGCAGCTTCCGGGGATTGATGAGAATACGGCTTACAAGATAATTGAGTTCAGAGAGAAGATACACTATTTCAGCCACCCATATGAGCTTGCATACATTGATGAAATATCTGACAGCCTGCTTGCGTCTATACTGGATTATCTGTATATTGAAGGTAAAGAAGATATTATTTACTGATTAACATATTATGACAATTATTTCATTAAACATATGGCATACTATTAATGTAGATACTATATCTAACATTGGAAATGGTGGGGTTCTATGTTTAATATTGAAAATTTTACTAAAAAAGCACTTGCAGCGCTTAACAGTGCAGTAAGTTCAGCAAGAATTTTAGGGCATACCTATGTCGGAAGTGAACATATGCTGCTTGGAATACTGAAGGAGGGCGGCAATGTTGCATCAACTATTCTGAAAACAAATAAGATTACAGAAAAGGTAATGTATGAAAAGATAGTGAGCATGATAGGCAAAGGAGAGCCGACAAAACTTGATTATGAATGTATGACGCCGGCATTGAGCCGTATTCTTGCTGATTCAGCATCTGCTTCCAAATCAATGGGAACGAGGTATATCGGAACTGAGCATATACTGATGTCATTGCTGAAAGAGCCTAACTGCAGCGGGGCATCAATGCTGCGTTCAATGGGAGTTAATCTTAATAAGCTCTACAGTGAATGTGTGGGCTTATATGCAAGCGGAGATATGGGAAGCATAATATCTCCTATAAGTCAGCCGGATATGAAACAGTTTCCTATGCTGTCAAAATATGCAAAGAATATGACTGACGCTTGTAATGATGTAGTATTTGACCCTGTTATCGGCAGAGAAAGAGAGATTGAAAGAGTAGTACAGATACTTTCACGCAGAACAAAAAATAATCCATGTCTTATTGGTGAGGCGGGCGTCGGCAAGACTGCAATAGTTGAGGGACTTGCACAGCTGCTTATAAAAGGGGAAGTGCCTGACAATATAAAAGATAAGCGGATATTTTCAATGGATATAACATCAATGCTTGCAGGTGCAAAATATCGTGGGGATTTTGAGGAGCGTATAAAGAACTGCATTGAAGAAGTAGTAAGAGCAGGAAATATTATACTATTTATAGATGAAATTCACACAATAGTCGGAGCAGGTGCGGCAGAGGGTGCTATAGATGCGGCAAACATTCTTAAACCGCAGCTTGCAAGAGGTGAAGTGCAGATTATCGGTGCTACAACTCTTGAAGAATACCGACATCAGATTGAAAAGGATTCTGCACTTGAACGGCGTTTTCAGCCTGTATATGTCGATGAACCTGATGAGAAAGAATGTATAAGAATACTTGAAGGATTGCGTAATAATTATGAGGAATTTCATAAGGTAAAGATAAGTGATGAAATTATAAAAAATGCAGTAAGTCTGTCAGTGCGTTATATCCATGACAGATACCTTCCCGATAAGGCTATAGATATAATTGATGAAGCCTGTTCTCATGCAAGAATAAAAGCCGCTAAAAATAACAGATGCCGCATATCAAATGAAAAGATGACTATTGAAACACTTAAAAAAGTTATCGAAAAGAGTAATTCACGCAGAAATGATGAATATTCCGAAACAGTTGATGTTACTATGAATGATTTGACAAATGTTATATCATTATGGACGGGGATACCTGTTGCAAAGGTTACTAAAGAGGAGAGCATAAAGCTCCTTGAGATAGAAAACGTCATTCATAAGAGGGTTATCGGACAGGACGAGGCGGTCAGTACAGTATCATCAGCAGTAAGGCGAGGCAGGTCAGGACTTAAAGATGATAAGCGTCCGATAGGCTCATTTCTTTTTTTAGGCCCTACCGGAGTAGGAAAAACAGAGCTTTCAAAAGCAGTCGCAGAATGTCTTTTTGATACAGAAGATAATCTGATAAGGCTTGATATGTCAGAATTCATGGAAAAACATTCTGTATCCAAGATAATAGGTTCACCTCCGGGATATGTCGGATTTGATGACGGAGGACAGCTTACTGAAAAGGTCAGGAGAAAGCCGTATTCAGTAGTACTGTTTGATGAGATTGAAAAGGCTCATGCTGATGTTATGAATATTCTCCTTCAGATTATGGAAGATGGTGTACTGACTGATTCACAGGGCAGAAAGGTGGATTTCAGAAATACACTCATTATAATGACATCAAATATAGGTGCGGAATTTATAACGGATAAAAAACAGCTTGGCTTTGGCATTAAGAGTGATGATGAGATAAACAGAACGCATATCATGCAGGAGGTTAAGAAATATTTCAAACCGGAATTTATAAACAGAATTGATAAGGTTGTTGTTTTCAGAAGCTTAAAATCAGACGAATTGAAACAGATTACTGCAAGATTGCTTGATGATTTATCACTAAGAGCCGGAAAACTCGGTATAACATTGAAGTATGATGGAAGTGCTTTGGATTTTCTGTCATCTGTGAGTGAGTCTGAACAGTATGGTGCAAGACCTTTGAGGAGAAAGATAACAGATGAGGTTGAAACAGAGCTGTCACGAAAGATTATAAACCATGAACTCAAGGCAGGGGATTCGGCAAATATAAAAGCGGAAAACAATCATATAAAGATACTGCTTAATCAATATGAAAAAGCATAAAGCGGCAAGATGCCATAATTAAAAAACGTGAGTTCGATGATTATTTCTGTAGGGGCGACCATTGGTCGCCCGTTATTATTTTAACGTGAGTTCGATAGATTTATTTTGTAATGGCGAACTATATTCGCCAGTC
>JBJEQS010000056.1:0-16468 GCA_051881875.1 Oscillospiraceae bacterium | reverse complement strand
TTTTGGGATTGTCGAAATCACGTTTATTAACAAAAATTTAACTCATTCAAAAACCGTGATTCATATTAAAACAATGCTTTACAAGTTTAATTTTTTATGATATATTATTATAGTATGATTTTAAAATTCAACGGAGGCTTTTTATATGAACTGGACAGAAGTAAATATTATGACTTCCACTTTCGGAATAGAACCGCTTACCGCTTATCTTATGGATATCGGCATAAAGGGTTTTGTTATACAGGATTCAAACGATTTCAATGAATTCCTTGAAAACAAGGAGGGAAAATGGGATTATATTGATGAGGATTTGATGGGACTTTCGGACTGCGAAACAAAAGTTACAGTATATATCCCAGAAAATGCTCAGGGCATTGAAATGCTCGCCGCCCTCAGAAATATCGTAAATACTCTCAAGGAAAATGATACCGAAAATCAGTTTGGCAGACTTGCGATAGAAATAGACAGCGTAAAGGAAGCCGACTGGGCTAATAACTGGAAACAGTATTTCAAACCTCTCAAGGTGGGAGAAAAGCTCCTTATCAAGCCGTCATGGGAGGAATACAATGAAGATGACGGCAGAATAATTCTTGAAATAGACCCTGCTTCAAGCTTCGGTACAGGTCAGCATAATACCACAAGATTATGCCTTGAACTCATGGAAAAACGCATTGAAAATAATGACAGAGTTCTTGACCTCGGCTGTGGAAGCGGTATTCTTTCAATCGGTGCAATGCTCCTCGGTGCTGAAAGCTGTACTGCTGTTGATATTGAGGAAAATTCCGTTGCAACTTCAATTGAAAATGCAGGCAAGAATAATATTCCTGCTGAAAAATATACCGCATACTGCGGAAATGTTATAAATGATGATGCTCTTGCTGAAAAAATTGGCACAGGATATGACCTCATAACCGCAAATATCGTCGCTGATGTACTTATATCAATGAGCAGTCTTTTCATGAAATTTATCAGAAAAGGCGGGACTCTTATAATCTCCGGTATTATAACTGAACGCAAGGACGAGGTTACAGATGCTGTTATAAAAGCAGGCTTTACCATGAATGACATAAGGGAAGCTGACGGCTGGTGTGCTGTATCATTTACAGCATAAGCAGAAATTATTATATATAAAGGTGAGTATATGGCTGGAACAAAACAGGATTACGGCAATGAAAGCATTACCATGCTTAAAGGTGCGGACAAGGTAAGAAAGCGTCCTGCCGTTATATTTGGTTCAGATGGTCTGGACGGCTGTGAACATTCGGTATTCGAGGTTATCTCGAACTCAATTGATGAAGCCCGTGCAGGTCATGGAAACAAAATTATAGTGACAAAATACAATGACAATGTTATAGAGGTAGAGGATTTCGGACGAGGCTGTCCTGTTGACTATAACAAGGGTGAGGACAGATACAACTGGGAGCTTGTATACTGCGAACTGTATGCAGGCGGAAAATATGATGATTCAGCGGATACATATGAATTCTCGCTCGGTCTTAACGGTCTTGGATTATGTGCAACGCAGTTTTCATCGGAATTCATGGACGTTGAAGTACATCGTGACGGATATAAATACAATCTCCACTTTGAAAAGGGCGAAAATGTAGGCGGATTATCAAAAGAGCCTGCAAAAAATCCTAAGAAAACCGGTACAAAAACACGCTGGAGAGCCGACCTCGATGTATTTACAGATATAAATATCCCTGATGACTTTTTCAGGGATATATTAAAGCGTCAGGCTGTTGTAAATCCTGATTTGCTTTTCATACTCAGAATACAGGGCGAGGACGGTAAATTCACTGAGGAGGAATTCATCTATTCCAACGGTATTGTTGACTATGTAAATGAAATATCTGATGGAAAGAACATCACCTCTATACAAAGCTGGCAATGTGAAAAGGTAGGACGTGACAGAGCCGACAGAAGCGATTACAAGGTAAAAATATCTGTTGCTCTCACATTCTCAAACAAGGTAAAACAGATTGAATATTACCATAACTCCAGTTTTCTTGAATACGGAGGTTCGCCGGAAAAGGCGGTCAAGCAGGCATTTGTATCGCAGATTGACGCATACCTTAAACAGAATAACAAGTATCTGAAAAATGAAGCAAAGGTATCATTTGTTGATATTGAGGACTGCCTGATATTCGTTTCATCATCATTCTCAACACAGACGTCATATGAAAATCAGACCAAAAAGGCTATAAACAACAAGTTTATATATGAAGCCATGACGGAATTTTTAAAGCATAATCTTGAGGTGTATTTCATAGAAAATCCCGATGAAGCTGTAAAAATTGCCGAGCAGGTTCTTATCAACAAGAGAAGCCGTGAAAATGCTGAAAAAACCCGTCTTAATATAAAAAAGCGTCTTGCAGGAACTATTGACCTTTCAAATATGGTTCAGAAATTCGTTGACTGCCGTACAAAAGATACATCAAGACGTGAACTTTATATCGTTGAGGGTGACTCGGCTCTCGGTGCTGTAAAGCTTGCAAGAGAAGCTGAATTTCAGGCTATAATCCCTGTACGAGGAAAAATCCTTAACTGTCTTAAAGCGGATTATGACAAGATATTCAAGAATGACATCATAACCGATATTATAAAGGTACTCGGCTGCGGAGTTGAGGTAAAATCAAAGGCTAACAAGGAGCTTTCATCATTCAATATAGAAAATTTCAAATGGAATAAGATTATCATATGTACCGATGCCGATGTTGACGGATTTCAGATAAGAACTCTTATACTGACAATGCTGTACAGATTAACTCCTACACTTATTGATGAGGGATATGTATATATTGCGGAATCACCTCTCTTTGAGATAAATACCAAGAATAAGACATATTTCGCATATACCGAAAAGGAAAAAACGGATATTCTTAAAAAAATCGGCAAGGAAAAATATACATTGCAGCGTTCAAAAGGTCTTGGTGAGAATGAACCTGAAATGATGTCGCTCACTACGATGAATCCTGATACAAGAAGACTTATCAAGATTGATGCAGATGATATTGAAAAGACGGTTGAGATGTTTGACCTTTTGCTCGGTGATAATTTGCAGGGCAGAAAGGATTTCATAGCTGAATTCGGCAGCGATTATCTTGAAATGGCTGATATAAGCTAATAGCGAGTCGACTCCTCCGGCTTTTTGGTATCAGCCTTATCCAAATTTTCGGGTAGGTAAAAAAGATTTTATAAAGCTAAAGGCGAAACCGAAAGTTTTTGCCCAGCTTTTTTCAAAAAGCTGGTGGTTTCCAAAGGCAAAGCCTTTGGTCGCTCGAATGAGCGAAATGGGGGGTGCGGGGGCGGCAGCCCCTGCCTTTAAAGGCGTTCAAAAAAGTTTTTTGGCAACCTCTTTTTATAAAAAAAGTTGGGCGGCTGAAAGCCGCCTGATGAAATTCCCAGTAAACCGCAACGGGTGACCAGCGGCCGCCCCTGTAAAAAAACTATAAACAAATAAGGCAGATAAACACACACGTTTATCTGCCTTTAAATTATTTATCAATTATAATCATTAACCAATTTTCTTTTCAAGAAGCTCTGCGTCTGATATATCAACAATACCATCACCGTTAAGGTCTGCAACAGTTATTTCAGCCTTTGTGAATGTTCTGCCGTTTATAATTTCCTGTCTGAGAAGATTATAGTCATTGATTGTAATATATCCGTCACCGTTTATATCGCCTGTAAGCTTAATATCGCATGGCTTTGCATAGTCAAGACAAATCCAGCCTGTATTGCCGTTGAATGTTACCTTGCCCCAGTTATCCTTAATCTCTGTAACATTTACCTTTGCATATCCTGAAATTCTGCATATCATATCAGATGATGATGACGCATCTTTTCTGAGATTTACTTGGTCAAATGTGAGATATTCACCGAGTTTTGATGATGGTACTGTAACTGTTTCCTCAGTAACAGCAGGTTTTGTTGTTTCAGTAACAACAGGCTTTGTTTCTTCGGTAACAACCGGTTCTGTAACTGCCGGTTCAGTTATTTCCGGCTGCTGTTCAGGAATTTCACCATCATATGCTGTGTAATCCATGCAAATCCAGCCTTCAACGCCATTATATTCAACCTTTCCCCAGCTGTCCTTGATTTCAGTAACAGGGAGAGTTGTCTTTACAGGAATAACAAGCTGTGAAGCCGATGTTATATCAGCATATGTGCGGAGATTGAGGTCTGCAACTGTGCTGTAAAGACCTGTTATATAGAATGGTACAACTCCGCCGTATTCTGTATATTTAAGGCTTATCCAGCCTTCAATGCCGTTGTATGCAATCTTTCCCCAGCCGTCCTTGATTTCATAAGCAAAAACAGATGTATTATAAGGGAGCTTGCCGATTATATCGCTGCCGATACTTGCATTGCTTCTGATGTTAAGCACATCAGTGCTTGTATATCTGCCCTCTGAATATGTATCATTTACTTCTTCAGCAGTTGTTGTAGTTTCAGCAGGAACATTTTCACTTACTGCTGTTGTAACTGCCGGTGCTGATGTTTCCTTTACAGTAGTTTCCGCTGGTTTATTATTAACGTTTGATGATGTTGAATTAGCTCCTTTGAAAAGTCTTACCTGACCAACACCGCTTGCAGAATATACAGAGAAAAGGTCTGTATTAGTACCTCTTGCAGGGTCTATCATGTAAACAGTGCCGTTGTCTGATACATAGTCAACAGCAACCCAGTGACCGCCGTATTTAACCGATACAGCTACATAATAGCCTGAATCGAGATATGATTTAATTTCAGCAGCCTTTGCAGACTGTGAACCTGAAAGAGTACCGCCGCCCTGAAATGTGAAGCTGCTTGCCATACCTGTTGCAACGCCCCATCTGATATTTCCATAGCCGTCAAAGCCGCCGTTTGCACTTAAATAATTACAAAGAGTACCCGGGTCGAATGAATCATCTGTAACACTTCCTGAGTGAACCATGAGTATAGCCATTGATGTAACAGCACAGCCTATTCTTGAAAGTGTCTGACCACTTGAACCAAGATGAATACTTCCCCATCTTGAGTCGCCCTGTTTCCATGATTTGTACTCGCTTAAAGCTGCATCTGCTGAAAGCATATTGAAGCTTGTATTAGCCATAGTAACAGCACACATAAGAGCGAGTGCAAGTGACCTTTTTATAAAATTCTTCATTTTAAACAATCCTCCAAATTTTGTTTTTATAAGCAATGAATAAATTGCCTCATCAAACTACCCTATAAGTATAGCATATTATTTTAACAAATGTGTGAACATTCTGTAATTTTTGAGTAGCATAATGTACAACAGACTATTTAAAATTACATTTTTTGAGTACAAATCGGCGAAAAAATATGAATAAATTATTAAAATAATTACATCACTGTAATTTAAACTAATAAATGGTTACAAATTGTAATAATATGATTATGATTTAATTACAGAAAAGATACATGAATATGCAATAAGGTTACAAAGAAAAAATGCAGTTTTGCGGAAAAAATTTTTATAATAAGGTCTTGATTTATAATAAGATTAATGGTATAATTAGAGTATTGTTTTACTGGGATATAGCCAAGCGGTAAGGCAACGGACTTTGACTCCGTCACTCGTGGGTTCAAATCCCGCTATCCCAACCATAGCAAAAGGACGCTGTTCATATTCTGAACAGCGTCATTTTTTGTTAACATGAGTTCAACAACCAAAAGGCAAAAGTTTTGGTCAAGCTTTTTCAAAAGCTTGCGGTTTCCAAAGGCAGAGCCTTTGGTCGCTGTTTACAGCGAAACGGGGGTGTGGGGGCTTGCCCCCGCCCTTCAATCGTTCCAAAAAGTTTTTTGTCAAACTTTTTCCAAAAAAAAGTTTGAGCAAACGCAGTTTGCTGAAACAGAAATTATAAAATTCCTAATAAAACATAGTTTCAAAAAGGGGACGCCCTCTCGTGCAGGGCTTCCCCTCTTTTCAGCTTTCAGCTGAAAATTCACCCCTTGCGGAGCGTTTCTACGGCTAAAGAGTTTCGCCGTCTGCGGACGACGACCAATGGTCGCCCGTTGCGGTTTACTGGTCTTTATGAAGCAATTCCTTTACAGTAGTAGTCATTGAAGCAAGCCCCTGAATTTCACTTGGTATAATAATCTTTGTAGCCTTGCCGTCAGCCGCCTTGCCGAATGCTTCAAGCGATTTGAGAGCGATAACCTTATCGGACGGAGCTGAATTATTAAGCTTGATGATACTTTCAGCGATTGCCTCCTGAACAAGTGCAACAGCCTGAGCTTCACCCTCTGCTTCAAGTATTTTCTGACTTCTTACAGCATCGGCACGGAGTATCATAGCCTGCTTTTCGGCTTCAGCACGGAGAATTTCAGCCTGTTTTTCAGCTTCGGCACGGAGAATTTTTGATTCCTTTTCGCCCTCTGCAACAAGTATCTGAGATTTCTTTTCGCCCTCTGCCTGAAGTATCTTTTCACGTCTTTCACGTTCAGCCTTCATCTGTTTTTCCATTGCGTCCTGAATTTCTCTCGGAGGAACAATGTTTTTGAGTTCAACACGATTTACCTTGATACCCCATCTGTCAGTAGCCTTGTCGAGAATATCGGTAATCTTGCCGTTTACAACTTCTCTTGATGTAAGAGTAGCATCGAGTTCAAGTTCACCGATGATATTTCTGAGAGTTGTTGCTGAAAGATTTTCAATGGCGGTTATAGGATTTTCAACGCCGTATGTGTACTGTTTGGCGTCTGTAACCTGATAGAATACAACTGTATCAATCTTAATGCTTACATTATCCTTTGTAATAACGTCCTGCGGTTTGAAATCCGCAACCTTTTCCTTTGTGGAAACCTTTTTGGCTATGCGGCATACAAACGGAAGAAGGAAATGTATACCTGTATTCCATGATGTATAGTATGCTCCGAATCTCTCAATTACATAAACATAGGTCTGCGGAACAACCTTTATGTTTGAGATTATGAATATGACTATAAGAACAATTGCGATTATCCAGCCCATAAGTAAATACCCCCATACAAATTATTTTTTAGCGATTATAAGTCTTGCACCTTTAATATCCCTGATAACAGCTGTTTCGCCTTTTTCAAATGTATCCTCTGAATTTTCAGCCTCAGCAATCCAGTTTACATCATTCAGAGATGCTCTGCCTGTACCCTCTTTTTTATCCACTCTTTCAATTATCATAACATCTTTTCCTATATCAATATCAAAATTGGTAGGAATATGCTTCTGATTTTTTAATTTCCTTATAAAAGGCATTGTACATAAAAGCAGTATCAGTGATGAGCCTGCAAAAATGCCAATCTGCCATTCAGCCGGAAGAAAGAATGAAGCGATAAAAGCCAGTACCGCACCGCCTGCAAACCATACTGAGATGAATTGTAAGGTAGCGATTTCAGCTATAACCATTATAATACATATTATAATCCAGATATAAGACATATATGTCATAAATCTCACCTCTTTCATAAGATTTATTACCTATAATATATCATAATATGATGTTTTTTTCAAGTATTTTTTTAGTATTTTAATGTAAATTGTATGAAATAAAAGTATTAAATAAATGTAAACAGAAAATCAGTTAAAATGTCTGTATTCCTTTGTAAGAAGTGAGAGTATGTAAAGTCTTGCCTCGTCACGATATTCAGGCTTTGCCATATAATACATATAGCTTTCGAGTACAGTTATATCCGGCAATGGTCTGCCCTCAATCTTGAAATTTCGGTATCCCATCGGCACATATTTATTGTATAAATCATCGGGATTGATATGTGTTTTCCATTTTGTAGTCTGATAGAATGTTTTCTGCATATGCTCACATTCAAATTCAGCCATAGTAAAAGGCTTGTTGGGATTTTTCATACATTCGCATAATTCAAACTGATATTCACCGATATATCTGTAATGCTCCCCTCTCCTCTGACAGTTCGGCACACAGCATGGATTTATCAGCAGTTCACATCTTTCCTTGAAAGGAATTTTCTCCAGCCTTTCAAAATCATTATTCCAGTTGTAATCAAGCACAACAAGGCTGTAATCATGCGTAAATTCATCATTAAGGCTTTTTTCATCTCTGAGCTGTTTGCAGGTTGAGCTGATAATCTTATATGACGGATAATTTTTTCTGATATATTCCTCAAGGACAGGAGAAACAACGATAACCTCATTCAGACCATTATCAGCCATACGCAGACATTTATTGCAGAATTCATCATCAAGATGCTCCTCAGTAACAAGCGGATTGCTGAATGCAAATCGCACCGGTATGCCACGCTTATTGAACTGATTTATTACAGCCGCAATATAATTGTCATCAACAGTACCGCTGAAATTTCTGCCGCCGTTCCATAATGATGTCGGAAATGTTCCGTACACCGAGCCTATTTCGATATTGTCATAGAAGAATTCGGGGTGACGCTGAATTGTTTCATACAAGAGAATATTCAGCTTGAAATGTCTTACGAAGTCGGGGATATGATATCTTATTTTCATTATATGTATACCTCCTGTTTAAATATGCTTTTGCCGCTGAATTTTATCATTCGCATAGGCTTTTTATAATACAGGGGCGACCACTGGTCGCCCGTTATGGTTTACTGGGAAATTTATTATTTCTGTTTTGCGAACTTCGTTCGCACAAACTTTTTTTGGAAAAAGTTTGACAAAAAACTTTTATTGGCATGATTGGGCAGGGGCTTCGCCCCCGCACCCCCGTTTCGCTCATTCGAGCGACCAAAGGCTCTGCCTTTGGAAACTGCAAGCTTTTGAAAAAGCTTGACCAAAACTTTTGGTTTCGTTACTTTGTTTACTTATAAGATTTTTCTTACGGCTCGACCACTAAACAAACATGATACTGAAAAGTAGAGGCGGCGACTTGCCGCCGCTATTTCAATTGTACTATTGTAACGCCGTCTTCGCCCTCTCCAAAAAGTCCTAATCTGAATGATTTTACTGATTTCAGCTGTTTTAATCGCTGATGTACAGCGGCACGGAGAATTCCTGTACCCTTTCCATGTATAATGGTTACTGTTCCCATATTGGCAAGTACTGCATTGTCAATAAATGCTTCCATTTCATATACGCCCTCATCAGCGGCTTTTCCTCTTATATCAAGTTCCATTGAAGCCTTTCTCGATGATTTGCTCTGTACGCCCTTGATGGAAACGCCTTTTTTACGCTGATTGTTATTATTGCTCTGCTGAACAGATTTTTCATCAAGCAGTCTTAATTTTCTGATATTGACCTTGGTTTTCATAACTCCTGTCTGAACATATACAAGACCGCTGCTGTCAACCTCTCCTGCTATAATGCCTTTCTTGTTCAAATCAACTATCAATACATTATCCCCACGCTTCAATGCTCTCGGAAGCACATAATCCGCATTTTTATCGGACTGAACAGGATTAGCTTCATCATACATCTTGTTGAATGCACGTTTTACCCCCGACCTTGCATCATAATATTTCTGACCGAATGACGCTTTATCCTTATCCTTTTTGATTTTTTCAAGTTCATCAAGCAGTTCATTTGACTGTACCTTTGTGCGTTCAACTATTGCAGATGCTTCAAGCCTTGCCTTTTCCATTTCGGCTTCAATACTGTCATGCAGGCTGTCACGTTCAGCTTTAAGCTTTTCAGAATTTTCCTTTACCTCAGCATTAAGGCGTTTGAGTTCATTATTCTGATGTTCAAATTCACTCCTTGCATTGTCAAGCTTTTCAATAACAGCTTCAATCCTTAAATTTTCCTCATTTATAAGGCTTTTCGCATGATTTATCACATCATCGGGCATACCAAGTCCCTTTGATATTGCAAAAGCATTTGATTTACCCGGAGAGCCTATTATAAGCTTATATGTCGGGCGGAGTGATTTTATATCGAATTCGCATGATGCATTTTCAACATTATCCGTTTCAATCGCATATAATTTGAGTTCCTGATAATGAGTGGTAACCATAAGCTTTGCCCTGTATGATTTCAGCTTTTCGATTATGGCTATGGCAAGAGCCGCACCTTCAACAGGGTCAGTACCCGAACCAAGCTCATCAAGAAGTACAAGAGATTTGCTGTCGGCAAGATGTAAAATTTCAATAACCTTGTTTGTATGAGCTGAGAATGTTGACAAATCATTTTCGATACTCTGACTGTCCCCAATATCAACAAGAATATGGTCAAATACAGATACCTTGCTTCCCTCTGCCGCAGGAATAAGCAGACCGCACATGGTCATAGCAGTAAGAAGTCCCATAGTTTTCAGTGAAACCGTCTTACCGCCGGTATTAGGGCCAGTTATTATAAGCGACTGATAATTTTCTCCGAGTGATATATCAACAGGCACTACCTTTGACGGATTTATCAGCGGGTGCCTTGCCTTTTTGAGTATAACTATTCCGTCATCGGAAACTATCGGTGGAAATGCTTTCATTTTTATTGCAAGTGATGCCTTTGCAAAATAAAGATTGATTTCCGCACATATCTTATAATTTGCGATAAGTATATCGCCGTAAGCGGCACAATCAGCACTTAACTGTGCAATAATTCTTTCAATTTCGTCCTGTTCCATGCGTTCAAGTATCTTGATATTGTTATTGGTTTCGACAACAGAAGCAGGTTCTATAAAAAGCGTCTGACCGCTTGATGATGTATCATGCACAAGTCCCTGAACAGCACCCTTATGTTCAGCCTTTACGGGAAGAACATATCTTCCGTCACGCATGGTTATAATTGATTCCTGCAAGCATTTCTGAACCGACGATGATTTTATCATCTTATCAAGAGTATTTCTCAGGTCTGCACCTGCCTTTGCGATTTTTCGTCTTATGCTTGCAAGTTCTGCACTTGCATTATCGCTCACTTCATCATCTGAAATAATTGATGTTTCAATTCTGTCCTTTAAATACGAATTCGGCATAAGTCCCGAAAAAAGATAATCAAGTTCAGTCTGAATATTTTCGCAGTGACCATGCCAGTCATGGAGCAGCTGAATCTGACGTAGCATATCACCTATATCAAGTAACTCACGCAGAGAAAGGCTTGCACCTGATTTTGCCCTTGTTATTGAATTTTTTATATCTTTGAATGATATAAATGACGGCGAACCGAAACGCATACACAAATCAAGAGCCTGAGAAGCCTTATCGACCTCAAGCTTTACTGTGCTGTAATCCGAGGACGGTTCAAGATTACGGGCAAGCATACGGCTTTCCTCATTGGAACATTCAGCCGCAAGCATATTAAGGATTTTATGGAGTTCAAGAGTTTTAAAATATTTATTCATAGTTTTATATCTCACTGTCTTTTTGTTTTATGTATATTTGTTTGCTGATATTTCATATCAGCAAATTTGCGAACTTCGTTCGCACAAACTTTTTCTTTCGTTGCTTTGCTTTATCAGGACGTTTTTTACCTACCCGACCGCTTGGTAACTATTGTAGGGGCGACCACTGGTCGCCCGTTGTGGTCTTATGGGAATTTCGTGCGGGCGACCAATGGTCGCCCCTACAAAAGATAAGAAAATCCCCTTGTTTTTCAGCTTAAAATTTTTCTGTCGAATTCACGTTATTTATTGCCGCCGCAAAGATTTATAAAAATCAAGCGTTTTAAAATGCTTGTCAAGATGCTGTGTAAGATACGCTTCACTAAGACGGCACAATCTTTCCAGACTTTCATTTTTCATATTGAATGAAAATAATTTTTCAAAATCCATTAATGCAATATGCCGCACCGCACATAGTACGGTACGGTTTATTTTAAATGCTGTTCTGTTTTCCTGCGGAATATAGCACTCATCGCAGTACATTATTCCGTCATCAATAATAAAGTACATGAATTCCGGCTCATATGCCGCACATTCACGGCAGGCAAGAACATCAGGCATAAATCCCGATTCACACATAAATCTCAGTTCAAATATTGCTTTGAGCAAATCCGCATTTCTTGATTTTTCTGCAAGAAAATGGAAAGTATTGAGTACAAGCCGCATTACATTAGTACCATTCTGTTCGGAAGGCACTGAATATAAAACAACCTCCGATATGTACGAAGCAAGTGCAAACGCATCTATATCGGAAGTAATACCATAAAAGCTTCTGATTGGCTCAGCACTGTCAATATAGTACATATTGCCACGCTTTCGCAGACAGAAGCATGAATACGCATACAGCATTGCGGGAGCAAGATTTTTGCCTGTAAGTTTTCTTGCTCCCTTCACACATATTTCAATTATTCCATACTTTTCGGTCAGTACATCAATAAATTTATCGCTTTCACCCGACAAACGTTCACGAAGAACAATTCCCCTGACAGTTATCAGGTTTAGCTGTTTCTGTGACATTTTCAAGTGTCACTCCTCTGTAATTAAGATAATCGGCAATGCTGCCTGATTTTTCAAAATTATACCATTTTTCATCTATATCCATAATACATCGCTCCTGATATATCAAGAATTATGTTATACGGAACAATATCCGTACATAAGATATTTTCTGCAGTTAATGGTATAATATTTGCGGAATTAATTGTCAGAAAGACCAAGACTTCTAATAACAGCTTCTCTGTTACGCCAGTCCTCCTTGACCTTAACCCAGCACTGAAGATTTACTTTTATACGGAAAAAATCCTCAAGCTCCATTCTTGACTGAGTGGCAATTTTTTTCATCATGCTTCCCTTTTTGCCGAGAATAATCCCCTTATGCGACTCACGTTCACAGAATATAACGGCTGAAATATCAAGTATATCCTCATGTGAAGCCGTTTCACGTTCACGCATGGTTTCAACTGCAACAGCAATGCCGTGCGGAACTTCATCATCAAGAAGATTGAGCATTTTTTCTCTTATGATTTCGCCTGCAATGATTTTTTCAGGCTGGTCAGTAATCATATCATCGGGGAAATAATGCGGACTTTCAACCGCTAATTTTTCCACCTCGCTGATAATAAGGTCTATACCGTCATTTTCCGTAACGCTTAAAGGAACAATCGCACTGAATTTATACTTTGAGCTGAATTCAGTGATAATCTTTATAAGAACAGATTTATCCTCCAGCAAATCAATTTTATTCAGAGCGAGGATTACAGGCGTGGATTTGGTAAGTGATGCAAGCATTTCTTCCTCCTGCTGACTGATTTTCCTTGTACAGTCAAACATGAATATTACCGCATCAATATCTGTGACGGAATCCTTTACAGCCTTGAGCATATGGTCGCTTAATTTGTTTTTAGGCTTGTGAAGTCCCGGAGTATCAATGAACACAAGCTGAGTTTCATTGATATTGACAATGCCTGTAATCTTTGTTCTTGTGGTCTGGGTTTTGGGGCTTACGGAGGCGATTTTCTCGCCTACGAGAGCATTCAGCAATGAGGATTTTCCTGCATTGGTTCTTCCGGCTATGGTAATAAAAACTGTTTTTGTCATTCGGTAAATCCCCTAATTATTATCTGTTTCAACTATATATGTTGCATCTCTGGAAATACCGAGCTTATCGAGTATTGACTCTTCCTTTTCACGCATGATACGCTCATCAAGCGGAGTAAGCTCATGGTCATATCCGAGCAGATGAAGCATTGAATGAACGGTAAGAAATCCCACTTCACGTTCAAGTGAATGTCCGTACATTTCAGCCTGCTTTACAGCGGTTTCAAGAGATATTACTATATCTCCGAGCATAGCAAAACCGGAAGCAGTATTTTCATCATAATTTCCGTTTTCGCCGAGCGGAAATGAAAGAACATCTGTCGGAGCGTCCTTATCACGATAAAGCTTGTTAAGGTGCTGAATTTCCTTGTTGCTTACAAATGAAACACTCACTTCAGTATCCTTATCAAATTTTTCTGTGATAAGCACTGCCTGACAGCATCTGCGGATAAGCAGACGCATACCCACAGGAATTTTAACATTATTCTGATTGTTTTTAATGTATACTTTCAACTTTGACATAATTTACTTTTTCCTCTCCTCATGAAATTTTTCATAAGCCTTTATAATATCCTGAACAAGCTTATGGCGAACAACGTCCTTGTCAGAGAACTGCTGTATTGAAATGTCATCAACATCTTTGAGGATTTTCATAGCCTCAACCAGACCTGATTTCTTGCTTGAGGGCAGGTCAATCTGAGTAATGTCGCCCGTTATGACCATATGGCTGTTATTTCCAAGACGGGTGAGGAACATTTTAATCTGTTCCGAGGTGGTATTCTGTGCTTCATCGAGTATGATAAAGGCATCATCAAGAGTTCTTCCACGCATATATGCAAGAGGTGCTACTTCAATAGTACCCTTTTCCATATATTTATGGAAGCTGTCCTGACCGAGCATTTCAAAAAGTCCGTCATAAAGCGGACGGAGATAAGGGTCAACCTTATCCTGAAGGTCGCCTGGAAGAAAGCCTAAGCTTTCACCTGCTTCAACGGCAGGACGTGTCAGGATTATGCGGTTTATCTCATGTGCCTTGAAATATTTCACAGCCATTGCAACCGCAAGATATGTCTTTCCTGTACCGGCAGGGCCTATACCCATAACTATGGTATTATTCTTTATTGCGTCAACATATTTTTTCTGACCGACAGTTTTCGGACGAACAATGCGTCCTGATGTTGTAACACATATACCGTCGGATTTCAGCTCCTTTAATTCTTCCTTAGCACCTTCAGCGACCATGCTTGTAACGTATCTTACAGTCTGTTCTGTAATGCTTTCACCGTTCTTTGAAACGGATATAAGAGCCTCAATAGCCTCATATGCAGCATTGACATTCTGTTCTTCGCCTGTAATCTTTATGTCCTCGCCTCTGCTGAGGATAACTACATTATATTTACGCTGAATGGTGTTGATATTTCCGTTATAATTTCCGAACAGATTTATTATCTGTTCGGTATTATCTACTTTTATAATTCTTTCAGTCATTCAATCACTCTTTTCAATTCAGATTTGTCATAAAATTATTATATAATAAAGGAATAATTATTTTGTACTGAAAAGGCCTGCTATAATTTCAGCACAATGCTCTGTACCGAGATATCCGCTGTCAAGGCATATATGATAATTTTCCTTTGCACCCCATTTTCTTCCCGAATTAAATGTATAGAAGCCGGAACGTCTTTTATCATTTTTCTTTATCATCGCTTCAGCCTTTTTGCGTGAAAGACCATATACCTCTGAAGCACGTTTTATCCTGTACTCATCATTGGCATAGATGAATACTTTAAGGCAGTCATCTCGTTCACGAAGAATATAGTCTGCACATCTTCCGACTAATATGCATGGTTCTTTATCGGCAAGCTTTCTGATAATTTCGCTTTCGGCAAAGAAAAGCTTATCGGGAAGCGGAATTGTTTCATATATGTTTCCCGAAGAATTAACTGACATTGACAGTGACATAAGCAGACTTGCAGACGCTGATTCCTCCGAGGATTCAAGATATTCTTCCGAGATATTTATTTTTTCAGCCGCCATAGTCAGAATTTCCCTGTTGTAGATAGGTATTCCGAGCAGTTCGGAAACTTTCTGACCTGTTTCAAGTCCACCGCTTGCAAATTGTCGTTCAATAGTGATAATTTTCTTGATACTCATACAGACCCCTTCTTTCATAAAAAAATTCGGCAATCTATTTATAGTATTATTATATAGTTTTTTTGAGCATTTGTCAATTGTTTTTTGTTAAATATAACTGAAATTCTTCTGCAATTAAATCTGTCCTGTCATTCTGCGGTAAATATCCGTTGTCATATATTCCTTTGATGTGCCGAAAAATTTGAGTTCGGTATCCATATGGAGTATTTTAGAACCGTATTTGACTGCACTTCCAATATCATGGGATACCATAATGACTGATATTCCGTTATTTTTGTTTATATCACTTATTATGGAGTACATCTCCGCAGTAACCACAGGGTCAAGACCTGTTACAGGCTCATCAAGTATTATAAGACCATCAGCCGCACATAACGCCCTTGCGAGCAATACTCTCTGCTGCTGACCGCCTGAAAGCTTCATATATGATTTTTTTGCAATATCATTTATTTTAAGCAGATTTATGTTATCTGCCGCAAGTTTTTTTTCCTTTGCTGAATAGAATGGTCGATTTCCGAGCCTGTTAAGACAGCCCGACAGCACAACCTCATACACGCTTGCCGGAAAATCACGCTGTATATCCGTCTGCTGCGGCAGATAGCCAATCTGATTTTTATTTATGCCTGTATAATCAATTTTTCCGCCTGTAACTTTTATAAGTCCGAGCAAACCTTTCATAAGCGTACTTTTTCCCGAACCGTTTTCACCGACTATGCAGAGATAATCGCCTTTTTCAACAGAAAAGCTGACATTTTTCACAGCAGGCGTTCTGTCATAGCTTATGCATACATTTTCACATTTTATAAGTTCCAAGAAAAACACTCCTTATTCAGTTTTTATTTAACGTGAGTTAGACAAACAAAAGAAAAAGTTTTGGTCAAGCTTTTTGCGGCGAGTCGCCGCCTCCGGTTTTA
>JBJEQS010000055.1:0-3766 GCA_051881875.1 Oscillospiraceae bacterium | reverse complement strand
CGCAAAAAGCTTGACCAAAACTTTTATTTTTGGTTATCGAACTCACGTTAATAAACTAAAATTCTTGTGTCGGATTTTCGATAAATATGAATTATATTTATCGTCATATATTATGAATTTCTCTCATATATTATTTTAGGACAGATTAAGACTGACTGCAATATCAGCAGTCAGCCATGTCAACATAAAATGTGGGAGGTAAAAAATGAACAAATTTTATCCTGAAGGCTGTCTTATCCATACAGCCGAAAACAAAAATTCCCTCAAATCATTATCCGCTTTGCAGGACGCTATGATACAGGGAAAAATCCTTGAGGCAAGGGCTGTCATATGCGACACTGAGCATAATCTTATCGTAGATTTGCCCGATATAAAGGGTATTATCCCAAGAGATGAAGGAGCTGTCGGCATTTCAGACGGCTCTACAAGGGATATAGCACTTATTTCAAAAGTCAATAAGCCGGTGTGTTTCAGAGTTATGAATATTTCAAAGGACGAAAATGGTAAACCGGTCGCATTCCTTTCAAGACGTTCGGTACAGCAGTCATGCATTGACAACTATATCTCATGTCTGAAAGCCGGAGATATAATTCCTGCAAAGGTAACACATCTTGAACAATTCGGCTGTTTCGTAGATATAGGCTGCGGCATACCATCACTTATACCTATTGATGCTATATCCGTTTCAAGAATTTCTCACCCTGCCGACCGCTTCAATGTCGGTCAGAACATAAATGTTGTTGTAAAAGCATCATCACCGGATATAAAAGGCAGTCCGCAAGCAAGAGTATGGCTTTCTCATAAGGAACTGCTCGGTACATGGGAGGAAAATGCAGCAATGTTTCATACTGGTGAAACCGTTGCCGGAGTTGTCCGTTCAGTCGAGGATTACGGGATATTCATTGAACTTGCTCCGAACCTTGCCGGTCTTGCCGAACCTAAGGAAAATGTTCAGATTGGTCAGAGTGCCAGCGTCTACATAAAGGCTCTGATACCCGAAAAAATGAAAGTCAAGCTCATAATAGTTGATGTTTTCAATTCCGACTATTCCGCTAAAAACTTCAAGTATTTCATAAAAAGCGGTCATATTGATTACTGGAAATACACTACCGCCGATTCCGATAAGGTAATCGAAACTGTTTTTACCCCTTGATTTTCTGACGATATGCATATGCTGACTGCTCAAGCTTGTTATCACCGAATTTATAGTATATACGGTCTTTCAGGCTGTCAGGCAGATATTGCTGATTTACATAGTGATTTGGATAATCATGCGGATAAAGATAATTCTGTCCCCTGATTTCCGCACCTGTGCCGTCATAATGGCAGTTCTGAAGGTGTCTTGGAAAATCGGGGGCTTCTTTATTTTCCAAATCTTTCATAGCCTCATTTATTGCCATATATCCGCTGTTTGATTTCGGTGATGTGCATAACAGTATTACCGCATCTGCAAGAGGTATTCTGGCTTCGGGAAGTCCAACCTGCAAGGCTATATCCGTACAAGCCTTTACAATCGGTATCGCATTGGGATAGGCAAGTCCTATATCCTCGCAAGCCGTTACAAGCAATCTTCTGCATACAGATGTCAAATCCCCTGCCATAAGAATTCTTGACATATAATGCAGTGCGGCATTTTCATCAGAACCTCTTATTGATTTCTGAAATGCTGACAGCAAATCATAATGCTGGTCGCCGTCCCTGTCATAACGCATATTACTGCGTTGTGCAAGCTGTTTTATGGTTTCAAGAGTAATCCTTATACCGCCACTGAATGATTCTCCTGCAAGAATACTTAATTCAACTGTATTTACAGCCTTTCTGACATCTCCGCCGCAGTTAAGGGAAATATGCTCCGTTACCCCATCTTCAATATCAAAATTTATGCCCATATCCTCTGCCGATAAGCTGAATGCACGTTCAGCCGCTTTTTTTATATCCGCTGACGAAACAGGCTTGAATTCAAATACAGTACATCTGCTTATAATCGCACTGAATATGCTGAAATACGGATTTTCGGTAGTTGATGCTATAAGCGTTACAGAGCCGTTTTCAATATATTCAAGTAAACTCTGCTGTTGTTTCTTGTTAAGATACTGTATCTCGTCAAGATAGAGAAGTATGCCGTTACAGCCCATAAAAGTATTTACTTCGGAAACTATATCCTTTATATCCCCGACAGACATTGATGTGCCATTCAGCTTATGCAGGCTCATATTTGAATTTTCGGCTATGATACGGGCAACCGTGGTTTTTCCCACTCCCGATACTCCATAGAATATCATATTCGGAATACGTCCGTTTTCTATTATCCGTCTTAACGGCTTTCCGTATCCGAGTATATGCTCCTGTCCGACCACATCATCAAGAGTTTTCGGACGGATTTTATCTGCAAGCGGTATATTACTCATATTTCACCTCTGAAAAATCATATGGATTTGCTGTTTCAATATCCCTGCATATCTCATCTGCAAAATTCAGCCAGCTTATGCATTTATCAAGAATTATCGCATCACTTGATATTACACATTCCTTTTCCCACAGTATGACATCTGCATTGTCCACGAGTTCCGCCGATACATCAACAGGATAATCCGCCATTATTTCAAGTATACGCTGTTTTAATCTTCCTGTATTTGAAACAGGCTTGTCAATATAGAATACTGCCTTTTTAAAGCCTTTCTCAGTTAATTTTTCAGCTATCAGCCTTATTGCCGTATCTGTTTTGTCTATAAGCTTATATGTACCTCTAAGACCTGCCAAATCTCTGACAGTTCCGTCCATGCATTTCAATAATGTAGTTCCGGAAAGTGCGGTTTCAAGTGTTATAATTATATTAAGACCATCAATATTTGCCGTATCGCCCGTATTGACAAGCTTTTTATTTCGTTCAGATATTGCCTTATCGGAAGATACAGCTCTTTGCAGTGCTGTTCGCTGACGCTCCGAAAGCTGATACCTGTTTCCGACAAATGTAACTGAATTCTTTATCGGATATTCACGGTTTACAAGATAAAAAATATCAGCCTGTGCTTTACGCATTACTGCGATATTTTTCTCATTGAAATCCCTGCTGTCAGTCGGTACAAATCCACGTTTTACTGTTTCCATCAAAAACCCCTTTAATCAGCGATAATATACCGCATTTACAAATTTTATGCTTTCGCTTTCAGATTTTTCATCATAGATAAGAAAATTATATTTCTCAAGCAGCTGCATAATATAAATATCATTGTAGCAGGCTTTTACATCATATTCGGAATGATTTATAATTTTTTCTGTACCATACATAAATAATACTGATGTTCCCTGTACTGTATTTTCAGATATTTCGGAAATTATCCTTTCAAATACTTCTCTTTCTATTTCATAGACGGGTTTTTTTAATATGTACAGTGATTTCTGATTTTTATATATCTGAATATTTTTTTCATCTTCCAGAATAATTATATGCTTGACTCCTGTACGTACACCGCTTTTTATAAAATTATTACAAAACAATTCAAATGATTTTTTCATACTGTCACCATATATTTAAGTCCCTGAAAAAATTCAATTCTCAGGGACTTTATAATTTTCAAAATGTATCAGTTAGTTAATGTGAGTTCGACAGAAAAATTTTAAACTGAAAAACAAGGTAATATCCTTATATTTTGTAGGGGCGACCAATGGTCGCCCGTTGTAGTTTATTGGAAATTTCATCAGGCGGCTTTCAGCCGCCCAACCTTTTTTTATAAAAAGGTTGCCAAAAAATCTTTCTGAACGATTG
>JBJEQS010000054.1:0-3769 GCA_051881875.1 Oscillospiraceae bacterium | reverse complement strand
CCTTTGGCTGAAAATTCACCCCTTGCGGAGCGTTTCTAAGGCTTATAATTCACTTGCGTGAATTTGTGGGACTTTGTCCCACACCCTACCAGCTTTTTGAAAAAAGCTGGGCAAAAACTTTTATTTTCGGATTTAGCTTTATTGGTTTATTTTGTACCTGCCCGACCATTTGGTTAATGGATAATACTCAAAAGTAAACATCAAACTTATGCTAATATTATATGTTGATATATCGGATATATTATGCTATAATAGGTATAAATTTCAAATTAAAGGAGCTGAACATATTTTGATAAAAGCTGATAATTTATGCAAGGTCTTTGTGAAAAATGAAAATACTAAAGACAGAAAAATATCATTTTTCAGCAAAACCAGAACAAAATCCGAATTCTATGCCGTTGACCATGTTTCATTCACTGCTCAGGACGGCGAAATTCTCGGAATATTAGGCCCTAACGGTGCAGGGAAAACTACTCTGCTCAGAATCATTTCAAGCCTTATGACAGCCACCGAGGGTACTGTATCCATAACCGATAAGGACGGCAAAGCTGTTGATAATCCGCTTGAACTCAAACGAAAAATAGGTTATATATCCGGAAATACAAAGCTTTATTCCAGAATGAGCATAAGGGAAATCCTTAAAATATTCGGTACTGTATACGGTATGTCCGATGAGGAGATTGAAAAAAAATCCGAGGAGATTTTCACCATACTCAATATGAAAAGCTTCTGCGATAACCGTATAGAAAAATTATCCACAGGTCAGACGCAGAGAGCTTCTATCGCAAGATGTCTGATACACAGCCCCGATATATACATATTTGATGAGCCTACTCTTGGGCTTGATATAATCAGCTCCGAATCAATAATCAGATTTATGAAATCCGAAAAGGAAAAAGGCAGAACCGTTATATATTCTACTCATTATATGGAGGAAGCAGAATTCCTCTGCGACAGAATTATTATGATTAACAAGGGTAAAATCATTGCTGAGGGTACTCCCGAAAAGCTTCGTAATGATACGGGTGCGGTAAATCTGCGAGAGGCATTTAAAAAGCTTACCGAAAAGGAGGGCATATTCAATGAATTTTAAGATTATATCCGCACTGTATAAAAAGGAAATACTTGACATATTCAGAGATAAGAAAACTATTATGATAATGCTTGTAGTTCCTCTCCTTCTCTATCCTGCAATAATGTTCTTTGCGGCACAGATTTCCGTATCAATCATAAATGACGCACAGCAAAAATCCTATGATGTAGTGCTTGATTTTGAGGACGGCAGAGATGATATTATTGATATTTTCAATGATGATACGGACGAATACGACTACTCATTCAATGTTGTTGAAAATGTAACCGACTGTCCTGCGGCACTCGCCGAAAAAAGCATTGATGCATATGTCACTCTTGAAAATAACGGCGAAAAGCCTGTATATAAAATATATTACCTTTCATCTGAAACTGATTCCGCAAATGTTTCATCAATGCTTGAGGATATGCTTCTGATATACCGCAACAATCTCAGAGCCTCGGCAATTGATGGGCTTGGATATGATTCGGAGGCTATACTCTATCCTGTTGATGTGGAATACAATGATACCGCATCATCAGAGCAGTCTGTCGGCTATCTTCTCGGCGCTATACTGCCTGTCATACTCGTTGTAATTATCGTGATGAGTGCAACATATCCTGCAACCGATATAACAGCCGGCGAAAAGGAAAGAGGTACGCTTGAAACACTTCTCACTCTCCCTCTTAAAAGTCAGGAGATTTTCACCGCCAAATTCCTTGCAGTAACTACAATAGCTGTATTTTCGGCTATGCTGAATATTGCTTCAATGGGAATGGTCGCCGGATATATGTATACAAGTATTTCTGCAATGTCCGGCATCAGTGCCGAAAAGATTAACATATCATCGTTCATTCCGGCACTTGCCATAGTTATAGTATGCGTTATAATTTTTGCAACATTTGTGAGTGCTGTGACTATGGGCATATGTTCAATGGCAAAGAGCTTCAAGGAGGCTCAGAACTATATGACGCCGCTGACATTTATCATAATGATTGTCGGATATATCTCATTCATACCAAATGTTGAACTGAATATGTCAACAGCCATAATACCTGTACTTAACATATGTCTGCTTATAAAACAGCTTCTGAACTTTGAATATAATTTTCTGCTCATTGCAATTGTACTGATATCCAATCTGCTGTATGCATTTATATCTGTAATGCTCCTCGGAAAGATGTATAATTCCGAAAATATAATGTTTGAGGAAAGCTCAAAGGATATAAAGCTTTTTGAAAGACGTGCAGATATAAAGGCAGGCGGCTGTCCGGGCAGATGGGACGCATTTATAATCCTGCTTGTCGCAATGATTGGCATGATATACATATCAGCACTGGCATTGAAAATAAATGTTCTATGTGCAATATCATTTCCCCAGATATTCTTCCTTGTAATATGCTTCGGAAGTGCATGGTATCTGAAATGCGATATTAAAAAGACTTTTTCAATAAAAATTCCGTCAGTCAGAGATGTTTTCGGAGGAATTATACTTGCTTTCGGTATGCTCGGAGCAAATCTCCTTATATCAGGACTGATTTCAGGCATTATGAAAGACAGTGCTGATACTCTCAATAATTCCATGGATATTATTGACAGCAGTACAAATGTTATACAGATGATTTTAATAGTAGGAATTCTTCCTGCAATATGTGAGGAAATACTTTTCCGTGGTTATCTGTATTCATCGGTAAAGGATAAAGTAAAGCCGGTATATGCAATGCTGATTGTATCAGTTGTTTTCGGAATATATCATATGAATTTCGTACAGTCCATAGTTACAGCTGTAATAGGTATGTTCCTTGTATACGCACTTTACAGGACAGACAGCATATTCATACCTATGCTTATGCACTGTATAAATAACACTGTATCGGTGCTTACGATGAAATATCCGGACAATTCTGTCAGCAAATTTATTGATGGTATAGACGGCATACCGCAGACAGCATTATTTATAATAATTGATGTACTTCTGATATTTGCCGGAATAATGCTCACAGGCAAACCGAAAAGCAGGAAAACAGTGGTCGGGTAGGTAAAAAAGATTTTATTCAGATAAGCAACGAAAATGCCGGCGGCGGCTCTGCCTTTGGTCGCTCGAATGAGCGAAACGGAGGTGTGGGGCTTGCTCCCGCCCAATCATCGTTCAAAAAAGTTTGGGCGGCTGAAAGCCGTCTGATGAAATTCCCAGTAAACCATAATGTCGCCCCTGCAAAAATAATTCATCGAACTCACTGTGAGTAATGCATATTATACAGAAACGATGTTATTTTTATGGTTTTACTTTCCGTATGTGCTAAAATATAATAACATCGGAATAATTATCATAAAAGTTTTTTTCATTTTAGTATTGCTTTTTTAAAAAAATATGTTACAATATAAGTAAGGTTCATTCCTTACATAATATAATGGAGGTGTATTTGAAATGGCATACAAAATTACTGATGAATGCATCAGCTGCGGAGCTTGTGAAGCTGAATGTCCGGCAGGTGCTATCTCAGCCGGTGACGGCAAGTATGAAATCAACCCGGATGCTTGTGTTGATTGTGGTGCTTGTGCAGGTGCTTGTCCTGTAGGTGCTCCTGTTGCTGACTAATTTATTTTAATATATTATTAGTCTTTTAAAAGCCATCGCATTTTGAAGTGCCCCCTGTCAAGTAGACAGCCGAAAAAACAAAAGAATATTTAGAATTT
>JBJEQS010000053.1:0-3807 GCA_051881875.1 Oscillospiraceae bacterium | reverse complement strand
AATCGTTCAAAAAAGTTTTTTGTCAAACTTTTTCCAAAAAAAGTTTGGTCGGCTGTAAGCCGACAGTTTTGCTGATATGTAATATCAGCAAGCGAACGAAGTTCGCAGGACAGAAACAATAAAATTTCCAATAAATCCAAACGGGCGAACGAAGTTCGCCCCTACAAAGTAAAAACGTTTATGTGAATACAGTTCGCATAATAGAAACAATAAATAAAACTATCAAATTCATGTTAAAAAGGAGAGTGATATTCATGGCATTACCGATTGTTGCCGTTGTGGGCCGTCCGAATGTCGGCAAATCTACACTTTTCAACAAGCTTATCGGCAAGCGTCTTTCAATTGTTGAGGATACTCCCGGAGTTACAAGGGACAGAATATACTCAAAATGTGAATGGCGAAACAGAGAATTTATGGTTGTTGATACAGGCGGTATCGAGCCTGAAAGCGATGACATCATACTTTCACAGATGAGAAAGCAGGCAGAGCTTGCTATCGAAAAAGCCGATGTCATAGTGCTTGTTACAGATGTCAAATGCGGAGTTACTGCAAATGACTATGCTGTTGCCGATATTCTTCAGAAAAGCGGAAAGCCTATTGTATTATGTGTAAACAAATGCGATACCATAGGCGATGTGCCGCTTGAGGTATATGAATTCTATAATCTGGGACTCGGTGACCCGTATCCCGTTTCATCTGTTCATGGTCATGGCACAGGCGATATGCTTGATGAGATAATAAGCTATTTCCCTGATGACAAGACAGAGGATTATTCTGATGAATATATCAAGGTTGCTGTAATCGGCAAGCCTAATGTCGGAAAATCATCTCTCGTAAACAGAATTGCAGGCGAGGAGCGTGTTATCGTATCAAATATCGCAGGCACTACAAGAGATGCTACTGATACTGTAATCGAAAATGAAGACGGAAAATTCGTATTTATTGATACAGCAGGCATACGCCGAAAATCAAAGGTTACTGAAAGAGTTGAGCATTACAGCGTTCTGAGAGCCTACATGGCTGTTGACAGGGCAGATGTGTGCGTTATAGTGATAGATGCGGAGGTCGGCTTTACTGAACAGGATTCAAAGGTTGCAGGATATGCTCATGAACAGGGCAAGGCTTCAATTATCGCTGTAAACAAGTGGGACGCAATCGAAAAGAATGACAAAACCATGGACGAATACAAAAAGAAGCTTGAAAATGATTTCAGCTTTATGTCATATGTGCCGATGATATTCATATCAGCAAAGACAGGTCAAAGAGTAAATCAGCTTTTCAAAATGATAAAGAATGTAAATGAAAAGAATTCCATGAGAATTTCAACAGGTATGCTCAATGATGTGCTTTCATATGCCACAACAAGAGTTCAGCCGCCGTCCGATAAGGGCAAGCGTCTGAAAATATACTACATGACACAGGCATCAACAAAGCCTCCTACATTCGTCACATTCGTAAACAAGGCAGACCTTTTCCATTTCTCATATCAGAGATACATTGAAAATCAGATACGTTCAACCTTTGAACTTAACGGTACGCCTGTCAGATTTATTGTCCGTGAACGTGGGGAAAATGACAAGTAATTTTTTTATGTGAGGTAATCATATATGATGTTGAAATATGTTATATCCTTTTTTCTTACAGCCTGCATTTCATATCTTTTAGGCAGCTGTAATTCAGCGATAATAACGGTAAGACTTATGAAACACGTTGATATAAGAGATTACGGAAGTAAAAATGCAGGTCTTACCAATACGCTGAGATGCTTCGGAAAGGGCTGTGCGTTATTTACACTTATAGGCGATTTGCTTAAAGGCGTTCTTGCAGTATTCATAAGCAGGGGAATATTCCGTTTTTTTGACATAGGCTTCGGTGCAGACAATGACACAAGATTTGTCGGATATATAGCAGGAATTTTCGCAGTAATCGGTCATATATTCCCTGTGTTCTATAATTTCAAGGGCGGCAAGGGTATACTCGTATCAGCGGCGGTACTCCTTGCAGTTGACCCGATTTCATTCTGCATAGTAATACCATTTTTCGCAGTAGTTCTGGCAATTACAAAATATGTATCGGTTGCATCAATATCATCGGCAGTTGTATATCCGATAGTAACTTTTGCAACTCAGTATTTAAGAAGTACATATACAACAGAGCAGGCGGTGCTTCATACCTGTCTTGTTGTCGTTACAAGCATTATGCTTATATATATGCACAGAACCAATATAAAGCGTCTTAAAGAAGGTACTGAAAATAAATTTTCATTCAAAAGCAGAAAGGAGTAATTTATGGCAAATATAGTTATTCTTGGTTCAGGAGGTTTCGGTCTTAGTATCGCCGTTATGGCTTGCAATATCGGACATAATGTTACAGTATGGTCTGCATTTGCAGATGAAATTGAAGCCATAAAGCGTGACGGTGAACATAAAAAGAAACTCCCCGGAGTAAAAATTCCTGAAAAAATAAATTTCACCACAGAATTAAGCATACTTGAACTCTGTGACGAGAATGATATAATAGTTTTCGGCATACCGAGTGCATTTACAAGAGATGTCGCAAGAGAAGCATCACCATATATAAACAAAAATGCCATACTTCTGAATACATCAAAAGGTCTTGAGGACGGCACTTTTAAACGCATGAGCGAGGTGATAAGCGAGGAAATACCACAGTCATCACTGGTTGTACTATCAGGACCATCACACGCAGAGGAGGTTGCAAGGGGTATTCCTACAACGGTTGTTGTTTCATCGGCTGATGAAAAGGCGGCTAATTATATACAGGAAATACTCAGCAGTAATGTTTTCAGAATTTATATAAATAATGATACAATAGGCTGTGAACTGGGTGGTTCTCTTAAAAATATAATAGCACTCTGTGCAGGCATATGTGATGGTCTTGGATATGGTGACAATACAAGGGCAGCACTTATGACAAGAGGAATTTCAGAAATTGCAAGGCTTGGTGTGGCTATGGGCGGAAAGCTTGAAACATTTTCGGGACTTACGGGCATAGGCGACCTTATAGTTACCTGCACAAGTATGCACAGCAGAAACAGACGTGCTGGCATACTCATAGGCGAGGGAGTATCTCCTGATGAGGCTGTAAGGCAGGTAGGCACTGTTGAGGGATATTCATGCTGTAAGGTGGCATATGAGCTTGCACATAAGCTTAATGTTGATATGCCGATAACGGAACAGCTTCATAAGGTGCTTTATGAATACAGTGATGTAAATAATTCGCTTGGAAATCTTATGGGCAGACCGCACAGGCATGAGTCAGAGCAGTTTTTATTCAGAGGTTAGAAAAATTGTCTTTTATAAAGACGGATTTGGATTAACATTAGTTTTATGAAATAAAAATTAAAAAACGTAAGTTCGACAGAAAAATTTTAAGAAAAAATAACCGCAAAATAAAAGTTTTTGCCCGGCTTTTTTCAAGCGGCAAGTTGCCGCCTCCAGTTTTGAGTATCAACCTTATTCAAGTGGTCGGATAGGTACAAACTGAACAAACAAAATAAAATCCGAAACCAAAAGTTTTTGCCCGGCTTTTTTCAAGCGGCAAGTTGCCGCCTCCGGTTTTGAGTATCAACCTTATCAAAATGGTCGGGTAGGTACAAACTGAACAAACAAAATAAAATCCGAAACCAAAAGTTTTTGCCCGGCTTTTTTCAAGCGGCAAGTTGCCGCCTCCGGTTTTGAGTATCAACCTTATCAAAATGGTCGGGTAGGTACAAACTGAACAAACAAAATAAAATCCGAAACCAAAAGTTTTTGCCCAGCTTTTTTCAAAAAGCTGGTGGTTTCC
>JBJEQS010000052.1:0-16620 GCA_051881875.1 Oscillospiraceae bacterium | reverse complement strand
GCTTGACCAAAACTTTTATTTTGTGGTTGTTTTTTATCTTAAATTTTCTGTCGAACTCACGTTAAATAAAAGTTTTTGCTAAGCTTTTTTCCAAAAGTGAAAGAAAGGATAATATGAAATGGATAATCTTACAAATATCAATGTTATAAAAGATGTTATGTCAAGGCATGGTTTCAGCTTTTCAAAAGGTCTGGGACAGAATTTCCTTATCAATCCGTCAGTATGCCCTCGCATAGCTGAAATGGGAAATGTAAAAGAAGGCTTTGGAATTATTGAAATAGGAACAGGTGTCGGAGTGCTTACAGCCGAACTTGCAAAACGTGCTGATAAGGTAGTTGCAGTTGAAATTGATAAAAGGCTTATGCCTGTGCTTGATGAAACGCTTGCAGAATTTGACAATATAAAAATTATCAATGATGACATAATGAAAGTAGATATAAAAAAGCTTATCAGTGATGAATTCAAAGGAATGAAAGTTGCTGTATGTGCCAATCTGCCATATTATATAACATCACCTGTAATAATGTATCTGCTTGAAAGCAATGCTGATATAGAATCACTGACAGTAATGGTTCAGAAAGAGGCAGGACAGCGTTTATGTGCCGAAGTAGGCACAAGACAGACGGGTGCTATCACTGTGGCAGTAAATTATTACGGAACAGCAAATCTGCTTTTTAATGTATCAAGAGGAAGCTTTATGCCTGCACCTAATGTGGATTCATGCGTTATAAGGATTGATATAAACAAGAGGTATTCACTTGATAAGGAAAATGAGAAATTCTTCTTTAAGACGGTAAAAGGAGCATTTGCCCAGAGAAGAAAAACTCTTGCAAATACAATATCATCATCAATGGGAATAAGCAAGGATACTGTTTATAATGTACTTGAGGATATGGGACTGAATCGTTCAGTCAGAGCCGAAGAACTGAATATGGATAATTTCATTGAACTTTCTGACAAGCTTTTTGTAAATCAATAAAAAATAAATTCCGGGCAAATTTCATATTAAAAGCTTTTGTCTGCTTTTTCAGCATTATCCTTTAAAAAACGTCATAAGTTGTCAGATGATGACGTTATACAGCAACTATAATTGACATTAATCTCCAAACAAACAGATGTATAATAATAATGCAGCGTTATGGAAAAATGTGTAAATATTAAAAATACGTCTGTATATGATTATTGTACAATAATATGTTCGGAAGGTGATTTTATGCTGAAAGTTCAGTCGGTTTCTCAAAAAGGCAGTGTAAATATTATTTATGGCTCAATAGCACTTATGACAGCCGCATTTATAATGGCAGGAACTACTGTTTCAGGTGTTGCATCTCCGTTCAATGCAGTGGTTGCAGGGGCAGCACCTCCGGTATATTCAACAGCTGTACTAACAGGTAGCCTTATATTCTACTTTTTTACAGGAAACATAATCGACTCACTTGCGATGATTGGAACTCTTACCCTTACAGTAATTTCAAGATGGATTTTTGACAGTAAATCATCGGTATTCAAGGCAGTTTCAGCATTTATATGTATGCTTGCATCATCTGTTACAGTTATAATTTCCGCAGAATCAGGACAGCCCTATGCACTTGCTATGAATATATGTATGAGTGTACTTACAGGAATAGCAGTGTATTTTCTTTCTGATGTGATAGCGTCCGGTATTTCAACAATACAGATTTCAGGCTCAAAAGGCTGTTCATATGCGGTTGTATGCATACTTCTTATAACAGCACTTACATCACTTGATATATGGAAATTCAATGCAGGGCGTATAACAGGAGTGTTTTTTATACTTACAGCTGCTGCAAAATACAGATATTCAGGAGGGGCAGTATGCGGAATATTCACAACTTGCGGAACTATGCTGTGTTCAGCAAAAATGGGTATGGCGACTGTATTTTTTTCAGCGGCAGGAATGATTACAGGATTTTTCAATGAATTCAATCGGATAATATTCGGACTGTTTTTTGTATCAGTGAATATACTCGGACTTATGCTTATCGGAGTTACAGAAAGCTCACTTGGTATGCTGTGTGATGTTGCATTGGGAACGATGCTTTTCTGGATAATTCCTGACAGCCTGATAAGAGGATATTTTCCGGAAGACAGAAGCAATGAGATAAATCCTGTAAAGCTTACATCATCAAGAGTTGATATGACAGTCCGTTCACTCGCTGAAATCAGAACAGATGCACAGAATATTGTGAAGATACTTGATAAAAACGGCGAAAAACGATGCGGTGATATAAAAGCTGCTGTTCTTAAAGAAAAACAGAATATGCTTTTTTCGCAGATGCAGCTTGCCGAGAATATGATTTCAGCTGTATGTCGTGGTATGTCTGAGAATATATGCTATGACCGCAGAATGACTGAGGCAGCAAGAAATTGTATGCTTGAAATAAAATCAGATTATAAAGATGTTACGGTATATAAAAATTCTGCCGGAAGAATTTTTATTGAACTTTATTTCGACAATATAACAGGTGTGAACTGTGAGAAACTCGGTGATGAATTTTCATCGCTTTTTCTGAAAAAATTTGAATATACCGAAAAAATGTCTGCAAGTGATGAATATATGGTTACATTCAGCGAAAAGACAAGCTATATAATAAGCTGCTTTGCTGCACAGTGCGGTGCTTCAGAAAATGAACTCTCAGGCGATTCCACAATATGCTTTGATGATACCTTCGGCAATACATATCTTGTTATATCAGATGGAATGGGAAGCGGTGCTGATGCTGCGATTGATTCAAAGATTACAGTCAACCTTTTTAAGCGGCTGATAACAAGCGGTATTGATTCGGTCACAGCAATAAGCATGATTAACAGTATCATGCTTTCAAAGTCATCAGATGAAAGCTTTGCCACTCTTGATATTGCAAAAATCAATCTTGATACGGGAGAACTTACGCTGATAAAATCAGGTGCATCTGCTACGCTTATAAAGCATGATGAAAATGTAATGATGGTAAATGCTGCAACATTCCCGATAGGTATAATGAATGATACAAAGCCTTTTGTAAAGAAATTCAGTTTCAGTCAGGGCGATTCAATAGTAATGCTTTCAGACGGTGTAAGTGATAAAAGCTATCAGTATATAAAAACTCTTATGCTTGAAAAAGACAGTGAACTAAGCAGCGTTTCAAGACGTATATGTGAAAATGCCAAGCGGCTTTTCAGCGGCAGACGTGATGATATTACCGTACTCGCTGCAAGATTGATTTCACAGTAAAGTGTACATTAATTTTTTGAAAAAAATGCATAAAATACAAACGGATATTCAAAAACTTTTTTGGTAACATGCACTAAAAATAATCGTTTTAATAGTAGAAATATACGAAATTTTTTCCTACTTTTCAAAAAAGCTTGAATAAAGGCAAGAATTTTGATAAAATAATAGTATAGACAGGAGGGATACCATTATGAATGTCAATAATGTAAATCAGAAAACTTCGGATTTCGACATACCATTATATTTTTTCCATCAGGGAACTAACTATGAAGCATATAAATTCTTTGGTGCTAACAGGGACGAATCAGGAAATTATGCCTTTCGTGTATGGGCACCCAATGCAGTAAGCGTATCAGTTGTCGGTGATTTCAATAACTGGGACAGAACAGTAAATCCCATGACAAAAATCGCTGATGAAGTATGGGAAGCCCGTATCGGAAACCTTAAAATATATGACAGCTATAAATACAGCATTGAAACTCAGACGGGCAAAATATTAAACAAGGCAGACCCATATGCAAGACACGCAGAGGTAAGACCGGGTACAGCGTCAAAAATCTTTGAAAGCTCGTTTGTCTGGAGCGATGAGGAATGGTTTGAAAAGAAAAAGGACTTCGTGGTGTATAAATCACCTATGAATGTATATGAGGTTCATTTCAACTCATGGAAGCAGAATCCTGACGGAAGCTTCTATTCATATACTCAGTTCGCTTCGGAAATCATTCCGTATATCAAAAAGATGTCCTATACTCATATCGAGTTCATGCCGCTGTCGGAATATCCTTTTGACGGCTCATGGGGCTATCAGGTAAGCGGATATTACGCTCCTACATCAAGATTTGGTACACCTGATGATTTTAAGAGTATGATAAACAAATTCCATAAGGCAGGAATAGGTGTTATTCTTGACTGGGTACCGGCACATTTTCCAAAAGACCAGCAGGGACTTTATGAATTTGACGGTACTTGCTGCTATGAATATGCTGATGAAAAGAAGCGTGAGCATCATGGCTGGGGTACAAGAGTTTTCGACTATGGAAAGAATGAAGTATGTTCATTCCTTATATCCAATGCTTGCTACTGGCTGGAGGAATTCCATATCGACGGACTGCGTGTTGATGCTGTTGCTTCAATGCTTTACCTCGATTATGACAGGCGTGACGGTGAATGGACACCTAATAAAAACGGCGGAAATGAAAATCTTGAGGCAGTTGAATTTTTCAAGCACCTCAATGAAGCCGCTTTTTCAAGAAATCCTGATATACTTATGATTGCTGAAGAATCAACAGCATGGCCTCTGGTTACAAAGCCTACCGATATAGGCGGTCTTGGCTTCAACTTTAAATGGAATATGGGCTGGATGAACGATATGCTGTGCTATATGTCGCTCGACCCTATGTACAGGTCATTCAACCATGACAAGATTACATTCTCATTCTTCTACTGCTTCTCGGAAAACTATGTTCTTCCTATCTCACATGATGAGGTTGTTCACGGAAAATGCTCCATGTTCAACAAGATGTTCGGCACTGAGGATATGAAATATGCCGCATACAGAGCGTTTATGTGCTATATGATGGCTCACCCCGGCAAGAAACTCATGTTCATGGGACAGGAATTCGCTCAGGAAAGAGAATGGAATTATGAACAGCCGCTTGACTGGTTTTTGCTTGAAAATGAAAAGCACAAGCAGTTCCATGAATTTAACAGAAAACTCAACAAATTCTATCTGGACAACTCGCCGTTCTGGCAGAATGATGACTCATGGAGCGGTTTCAGCTGGATTTCGCATGACGACTATCAGCAGAGCATAATTGCTTTCAGAAGAATTGATGAGGAGAAAAATGAAGTTATTGCAGTATGCAACTTTGTCCCTGTGGAACGCCGCAATTACCGCATAGGAATACCGTTTGAAGGAAGATACAAGCTCGTATTCAATTCAGATGATGTGAAATTCGGAGGAAGCGGTGTTGCTGAAAAATCTGTCAAATCCGAAGAAATTCCGATGCATGGCTATGACCAGAGCATATCACTTACAATTGCTCCTCTGTCAGTTATGTATCTCAAATATTCTCCGATAAAAAGGAGAAAATCAAATAAGTCAGCCGAAGATACTGAAAATGAATTAAACTGACCTGATTTTTATTGAAATAGTAAAATTAAAAATAAATATTTGTCAAAGTATTGAAATTTAATCAGTTTTGCTATATAATAATTGATGGTTATTAAATATTTTTCAGAAAATTTATTTTGAACATTTTTTTAAATCGGATTTATATTTTTTCGATGAAAATGATTTGATGCTGACACGTTAAGCCGGTGTCTTTTCTTGAAAATAATTTTAACATTATGGCAAATCAATTTAAAGAAAGGAATTGTTACTGGTATTATAGCAATTTTCGCTATAGTATGTACCCGTACGGCAACGGGGAATTTACGCCTTTGGAGTATCGTGCCATCATATCTCATGCGAGATACGGATACGTTGAATGAGGAATATGAAATTTTAAAAGCAATAGATTTTTTAAAATTTTTCAGTAACGGAATACTTATGTATATAAAAAAAGAATGTGTTGCAATGATACTTGCCGGTGGTCAGGGAAGCAGATTATATGCTTTGACTCAGAATGTAGCCAAGCCGGCTGTTCCTTTCGGAGGAAAATACCGCATTATTGATTTTCCTCTCTCAAACTGCACAAACTCAGGTATTGATACGGTAGGTGTTCTTACTCAGTATCAGCCGCTTGTACTTAATGAATACATCGGAAACGGTCAGCCATGGGATTTGGATAAGATAAGGGGCGGCGTTCATATTCTCCCGCCTTATCAGACTGCCGCAGGAGCTTCATGGTATGAGGGTACTGCAAACGCTATCTATCAGAACATCAGCTTCGTTGACAGATATGACCCTGAGTATGTTATTGTACTCGGCGGCGACCATATTTACAAGATGGATTACTCAAAAATGCTTGATTTCCATAAGAAAAACAATGCTGACAGCACTATTGCGGTTATCAATGTTTCAATGGAGGAAGCTTCCAGATTCGGCATTATGACCTGCAATGAGGAAGGCAGAGTTGTAGACTTTACCGAAAAGCCGAAAGAACCAAAGTCCACTCTTGCATCAATGGGTATATACATATTCTCATGGAAAAAACTTAAAAAGTATCTTATCGAAAATGAAAATGCAAATACAGGTTCAAAGGATTTCGGCAAGGATATAATTCCGGCAATGCTTGCAAATGATGAAAGACTTTTTGCTTACGCATTTGACGGCTACTGGAAAGATGTTGGTACTCTCGACAGCCTCTGGGACGCTAACATGGACCTTATCAATCCTAACGTAAACCTTGACCTCTATGATAATGAATGGAAAATCTATTCAAGAAATCCAATCAAGCCTCCGCAGTATATCGGCGAAAATGCAAAGGTTGTCAATTCAATGGTTGCTGAAGGAAGCATAATCGGCGGCAATGTCGATTTCTCAGTTATCTTTGAAGATGTCGTAATTGAAGAAGGTGCTACTGTTAATTACAGCATAGTTATGCCAGGAACTGTTATCAAATCAGGTGCAGTTGTTGAATATTCAATCGTTGGCGAGGACTGTACAGTTGAAAGCGGTGCGGTAATCGGTGCTGCTCCGAGTCCTGAAACAGCTGCCAGACGTGAAGAATGGGGCATCTCAGTTATAGGACATGGACAGGTAATATCCGGCAATACAAAAGTTCTGCCTAAGCAGATGGTTCCGGATATAAGATAAGGGAGGATAAATTTATGATTTCTAATAACAGTGTTCTTGGTTTGATTTTTTCAAATATGCATGATTCATCAATACCCACTCTCACAAAAGAAAGAACTATGGGTTCTGTAATGTTCGGCGGAAGATACAGACTTATTGATTTTCCTCTTTCCAATCTTGTAAACTCAGGAGTTGCTGAAATCGGCGTTATCACAAAGTCGAATTATCAGTCACTTCTTGACCATATAGGCTCAGGCAGAGAATGGGACCTCTCAAATAAAAACGGTGGTCTTCATCTTCTCCCGCCATTCAGTCATGTAGGAAGCGGCATATACAGAGGACGCATTGAGGCACTTTCAGGCGTATGGAGATTTGTGGAACATTCCAATGCTGAATTCGTAATCATGACAGACTGTGATGTTGCAACAACTATTGATTACAGACCTGTTCTGAAACAGCATATTGAAACAGGTGCGGATATTACCGCAGTTTATGCAAAAATGCTTAAAAAGGATTCTGAAGCTGTTACGGGTACTGTGTTCAATATGAATTCAGAGGGAAGAATAACTGATGTTATGATTAATCCGGAGATACTTGGCGAATTCAATGTCAGTCTGAATATGTATGTTATTAAAAAGGATTTCCTCAGAAACATAGTAAAAGAACTTACAAGCAAGGGTATTACCAGCTTTGAAACTGCTGTTCTTCAGGGACAGAAGGATTCAATCAAGATATATGCTTATGAACATAAGGACTATTTCTCAAAAATCGACAGTATGCAGAGTTATTATGATGAAAATATGGCATTGCTTGACAGTGAAAAGAGAACTGCTCTCTTTAAAAATGAAATGCCGATATATACAAAAATCAGAGATAATGGTCCTGTAAAATACGGAATAAATTCAAATGTAAAGAATTCGCTCATCGCTGACGGCTGCATAATCGAAGGTACTGTTGAAAATTCAGTCCTTTTCAGAGGAGTAAAGGTCGGCAAAGGAGCTGTTGTAAAGAACTGCATACTCATGCAGGATACTGTAATCGGAAACAACTGCGAGGTTGAAGCCATTGTAACGGACAAGCGTGCTGAAATTACTGACGGACGTTCACTTACAGGCTCAAAGTCATATCCGATTTATGTCGGCAAAAAAGCTGTAATCTGACAGGGAAGGGAATGATATAATTGAACATACTTTATGCTGCAAGCGAGGCTGCTCCATATGCTGCATCAGGCGGACTTGCCGATGTTGCAGGCTCATTGCCAAAGGCTGTTACAGCAAAGGGGAATGACTGCCGTGTCGTAATTCCTCTTTATAAGAATGTAAGAGCAGATTTGAGAGCCTCCATGACTTACCTTACCAATATAACAGTTGACGTCGCATGGAGAAAACAATACTGCGGAATACTTACTTCAATCAGCAACGGCGTAACCTACTATTTCATAGATAATGAATACTATTTCGGACGTGACGGAATGTATGGCTTTTATGATGACTGCGAAAGATTTGTATTTTTCTCAAGAGCTGTACTTGAAATGCTCAAATGCATTGACTTCAAGCCGGATATAATAAATTCAAATGACTGGCAGACTGCTCTTATCCCTGTATACTATCAGGTATTCTATAAATACCAGCAGGGCTATGAAAATATCAGAAATGTTTTCACAATACACAATATTCAGTATCAGGGCAAGTATGGTACGGAAGTTATCAATGAGCTTATGGGTATTCCAATGTATCATTCAGACCTCCTTATGTATGACGGTTGTGTTAATATGATGAAAGGTGCTATTCAGACTGCTGACAAGATTGTTACAGTAAGTCCGAGTTATGCATGGGAAATTCTTGACCAGTGGTATTCACATGGTCTTGACAGAATTCTTGTCAATAAACAGTATAAGCTGTGCGGTTTCCTAAACGGCATAGACGTTGATTTGTATAATCCTGAAACAGACAAGCTTATTCCGGCAAATTACAGTGCTGATGATATTTCCGGAAAGGCTGTATGCCGTCAGAAGCTTATCGAGGAACTTGGTCTTAAAGATGATGGCAAGCCGATAATCGGTATAATCACAAGATTTGTTTCACATAAAGGAATAGACCTTATCAAGCACGTTATGGAAGAAATGATTGGTCTTGGCTTCAAGTTTGCAATACTTGGAAGCGGTGAAAAGATTTATGAGGATTTCTTCAGGGAAATGTCACTCAGATATAAGGATTCAGTAAGCACAACTCTTGGATTTATTCCTGAACTTGCAAGACGGATATATTCCGGTGCAGATATGTTCCTTATGCCGTCACAGAGTGAACCATGCGGACTTGCTCAGATGGTATCAATGAGATACGGAACAATTCCGATTGTCCGTGAAACAGGCGGTCTTAGAGATTCTGTCAATGACTGCGGCGGTGAAAACGGAAATGGCTTTACATTCAAGTCATATAATGCACATGATATGCTCAATGCCTGTCAGAGAGCCATGGAAGTTTACAATGACAAGGCAGAATGGAATGATATAATCCAAAGAGCCATGAAGGAAGATTTCAGCTGGGATAAATCAGCGGAACTTTATATCGGGCTTTATCGTGAAATAGTAAAATGGAATGAATAAATGAAAACGGGGACTCACGAGTCCCTGTTTTTGTTGGAATACGGAGATATATAATATGCCTGTTATAGTTACACAGATTAAATCCGCACTTGATGAGGATAAAAAAAGTATAATTGAAAAGGCTCTCAAAGCAATAAAAGTGACACATAAAAGCGTAATAAGAAGTGACATATATAAAACATCGCTTGATGCAAGGAAACAAAATGATATTCATTTTGTAAATTCGGTATATATCGAGCTTGACAATTACTGTGATGAACTGAAAATATGCAATAAAAACAAGCTGTGTTCATATATTGAAAAGAATAGTATTATGCCTGATATATCCGCAGTAAAATCGTATGATAAGCGTATAGCGATTGCGGGATTTGGACCGGCGGGAATGTTTGCAGCACTTGTACTTGCCGAAAACGGATATAATCCGCTTGTGTTTGAACGTGGAGAGTGTGTTGAGGAGCGTATAAAATCCGTTGAAAACTTCTGGAATAATGGCATACTCAATGAAAATTCCAATGTTCAGTTTGGCGAAGGCGGTGCAGGTACATTTTCAGACGGTAAGCTTACAACGAGGATAAATGACCCTCTTTGCAGATATATCCTTGAAAGATTTGTTGAATTCGGTGCTCCTGAGGAAATTCTTACAAAGGCAAAACCGCACATCGGCACTGACAATTTAAGAAATATTGTAAAAAATATGCGTGAAAGAATAAAATCTCTTGGAGGAGAAATCTTATTCAATACACAGCTTGATGACATAAATATATCTGACGCAAAAATCAGAAGTGTATCGGCAGGCGGAATGGAATATGAGGTTTCTGCATTAATTATGGCGGTTGGACATTCTGCAAGGGATACATTTGAAATGCTTTACAGTAAAAATATATTTATAGAGCCAAAACCATTTTCAGTAGGTGTGAGAATTGAGCATAAGCAGAGCGATATTGATTATAGTTTGTATGGAAAAAATGCAGGAAATCCACTGCTTCCTAAGGGGGAATATCAGCTTTCATACAGGGATAAAGGCGGCAGGGGAGTATATACTTTCTGTATGTGTCCGGGAGGCATGGTTGTACCATCATCAAGCGAATCGGGCGGAGTTGTTACCAATGGCATGAGTGAATTTTCCAGAAATGGCGACAATGCAAATGCGGCTATGGTAGTATCGGTATCGGCTGATGATTTCGGGAAAAATGCTCTTGACGGAGTTGATTTTGCAAGAAAAATCGAACGCAGTGCATATGAATACGGCGGCGGAAATTATAAAGCTCCGGCGACAACGGTAAAAGGATTTCTTGAGAAAAAGCCATCACTTGAAACTGATATATCGCCGACTTATGCATATGGTCTTAAAGAATGTGAATTAAGAGAAATTTTTCCTGTGCAGATAACAGATATGCTTGAAACAGGTCTTGGAAAATTTGTATTGAAAATGAAATGCTTTGGTGATGGAAATGCTGTTATGACTGCTCCGGAAACAAGGACATCATCACCGGTGAGAATAACCAGAACTGAGAACAGATGCTCATTATCGGTTGAAAATCTGTATCCATGCGGAGAAGGTGCGGGATATGCAGGAGGAATAGTTTCTGCTGCTGTTGATGGTATAAAAACTGCCTTGAAAATTATGGGGATTGAATGATATACTAAAAGGGGCGACCAACTGGTCGCCCCTATTTTCAGATATTATTTTGACTATTCCTTTTCTTTGATACGCATTATGGCGTTTTTAGGAAATTCTGTATTGCATGGTATGGAGAACTTCATCATTGCATGATTTGCACTTTCAACACTTTCATTATCCTCGTTGAATATTGTTTCAGCCTTGATAACAACAGGTTCAGCTTTCGGATAAAATATTTCTATTTCATCTCCGGCAAAGAATCTGTTTCGCTGTGTGGCATAAATTCTGCCGTTTTTACATTCATCAATTACGCCTACTACCGTATATGCTCTTATATATCCGCCTGTTTCATAATACTGGCAGTCCTTAGGATGTCCGAAGAAAAATCCTGTGCAGTATTTTCTGTGGCTTACCTTGAATACCTCATCATGCACCCACTGTTCAAGCTTAAAATTATCAGGATTTTTGTAGTATGTATCCACAGCCATTCTGTATGCATTTGTAATTACTGAAACATAGTATGCAGATTTTGCTCTGCCCTCAATTTTCAGACTTGTAACACCGGCTTCAGCAAGCTTGTCTATGTGGTCAATCATGCATAAATCCTTTGCATTGAGTATGAATGTGCCGCTTTCATCTTCAAATATCGGATAGAATTCATCAGGACGCTTTTCCTCCATGAGATGATAACCCCATCTGCATGGCTGAGCACATTCGCCTCTGTTTGCATCACGATTTACAAGATAGCTGGAAAGCAGGCATCTTCCTGAAAATGATACGCACATTGCACCATGAACGAAAACCTCTATTTCAAGGTCAGGAGGGGTATTCTGACGAATTTCCCTTATTTCCTCCAGAGAGAGTTCTCTTGCGAGAACTACTCTGCGGCAGCCCATGTTATACAGTTCATTAGCTGTTACATAGTTTACAATACCTGTCTGCGTGGACATATGTATTTCCATATCAGGAGCATATTTTTTTACAAGCGAGAGTATTCCAAGGTCTGCAACGATAAGTGCGTCGACATTTGCTTCAACCGCTTCTCTGATGAATTGTTCAAGCAGCGGAATTTCATTATTTCTTGGAAGAATATTGCAGGTAAGATATACTTTTACATTTCTGCTGTGGCATAATTCAACAGCCTGTTTAAGTCCTTCAAAATCGAAATTCTGCGGTGCGGAACGCATACCGAAATTCTTTCGTCCGAGATACACTGCATCAGCACCGTATTCAAGTGCGGAAATAAGTCGTTCATAATCACCGACAGGTGCTAAAACTTCAAGCTTTGGGATTTTATTTTCAGTCATATGATTTTACTCCTGTTCCTGTGCAGCAGCTGCTTCAGCATCTTTATACTGCTGCTGTACCATTGCTTCATTTTCGAGGTGCTGTTCATATGTTTCTGCAAAATATGTTATATGAGTATCAATGTTTGCATAGAAGAAATAGTAATTAGTTGTTTCAGGGTAGAGAGCCGCATGGATTGCATCAGCTCCCGGATTGCATATAGCCCCCGGAGGAAGACCGGCACTTTCATATGTGTCATATGCAAGTTTCATGTTTGAATCAGGCATTTTCTGATTAGGCTCGATTACTTCTTCCACATATTTCTTTGTAGGGTCTGACTGAAGCTTGGGGAAGCTGTCAGGATTATTAAGACGGTTATGGAATACAGATGAAATCGTAGCCATATCCTCAAGGCGTCCTGCTTCTGCCTGAATCATTGATGCAAGCGTTACAACATCATTGATGTTCATATTGAGTTCCTGCATTCTGTCATAGTATTCAGGGAGAAATTTGTCATCAAAGTTTTTAAATATTTTAAGGCATACGATTTCAGGGTCTTCATCAAGATAAAATTCATATGTATCAGGGAAAAGGTAACCTTCCATTGCATAAAACTGGAGGTCATTTACAGATGGGAGGTAATCCGCAAAAGTGAAATCGCTCATATCGCAGCCTGTGTTGAAAAAGTATATGAAAGATTTTGCATCACATACACCGGCTTCTTCAAGTATTTTTGAAGCCTTATATACATTTGTACCTTCCGGGAAAGTGACGGTTGTATATTCACGCAGTTTATATACAGGCGTTGTAAGTTCTGTAATCATTGCTGAATAGTCCATATTCGGCCGCAGCTGATGTTCACCGGCAGTAAATTCAGAATCTTTGTCCTGAATTCTTGTGAATAATTTGAAAAGCTGTGGGATTTTTATTATCTGATTATCATAAAGAAGCTGTGTTACATCATCAGTTGTCGAGCCTTCTTCAATTTCAAGGATATATATTTTTGAGGATTTGTCAATACCCATAAATTCTTTTCCGAGATATATTATAGTTACAGAAAGTATGACTGATATACCTATTATTATTGAGAGCATGATGATACTTGCGGAAATCTTTATGCTGAGAATTCTTTTGGGATTTTTCTTCTTCTTTTTCTTTTTTCTTCTTGGTGCGGGAATATCATAGTCATCATAATCATCAAGTTCCTCATCATCAAAATCTGCTTCGGAATAATCTATATCTTCCTCGTTTAATTCCTCCTGATTATCAGTTTCAGTAATGACTGCATCTGAATCAGGCAAAAAATTTTCTTCATTTTTCTTTTTACTGCTCATCAGTTACCTCCATAATAGCTTTTTCAGTAATTATATTTTTTATTCTCACATCATGCACCTGACTGTCTATCTTTTCGGATATGCATAAATCATAGCATATTCCAATGGTGCTGATATTGTATTTTTGCAGAAAACGGTCATAATATCCTCCTCCGTAGCCGATACGCATACCATATCTGTCAAAGGAAAGGGCAGGAACTATGCAGAGAGCATTTTCAATTTCAGACTCTGTAATTTTTCTGTGAATTTTCTCTGACGGTTCATCAATTCCGAATGAAGAACGTTCCAGCGAATTGAGCGATGATATTTCAAAGAATGTCATCGTATTATCGTCATTGCATCTGGGAACAGCAATTTTTTTCCCGTCCTTCAGAGCATATTCAATCAGAATTCTTGTATCGACTTCTGTTTCTGTGGAGATATAGCAGAGGATAGTATCAGCATTTCTGTATAAATCCGTTGATATGATATTTCTGAAAATTTTTTCATCCCATAATTTTTTGTCTGACGGATTTATTGATTTGCGAATATCCTTCATGCGTTTTCTGACTGTTTTTTTATCCTCTGCCATGATTAACCCTTGTACAGTATGGAATCAGCGAGAAGCTTGCTTCTTTCAGCGGATTTGAGTACCTCAACGAGTTTAAGGCCGAATTCAACGGCAGTACCCATGCCTTTTGATGTGATGAATTTCCCTGATACGCATACATTTTCATCAGAAATTTCAGCTCCGTCAAGCTGATTTTCAAAACCCGTATAGCATACAGCCTTATGACCTTTGAGCAATCCCTTATGTCCGAGAATTGACGGTGCGGCACATATTGCAGCTATGTACTTGTCATTTGCTGTACAGTATTCAATTGCTTTCTGGACAACTTCGGATTTTTCTAAGTTAAGTGTGCCCGGCATACCTCCGGGAAGTACAATCATTTCTATTTCATCGGAAAATACAAGCTGACTGTCTGCACAGTCGGTAACAAGTGTTATTCCATGTGAACCGGTTATAATATTATCCCCGATACCTACAGTAACAACTTCAAGACCGCATCTTCTCATACAGTCAATAGGGGCAATAGCCTCTGTTTCTTCAAAACCGTTTGCAAGAAAAACATAAATCATATGTAACAAACTCCTTTTAAATAAATTCGGCAGTATTTTTTTCAACCATGAATACGGGATTATATGAACGCTTTGCTTTGCGTAAGCCCTCCAGTCCCATATCTTCCTCACGGTTGATATATTTAAAGGCATATGCGGAATGTTCGGCAAATTTCTGATTTATAAGCGGATAGCTGCCCTGATAATCCGTATCAGCCTTTTCTATATGTACACAGAATGTATCCGAGTTAAGTCTTTCGCCTATGGAAAGAGCAATGATTTTTCCGTCACATCTGATTATTCCGCCCGAGAGTTCAATTTCATTGAAATAGCTGAAATATGTATTGATTGCATATTGTTCAGCTATGGCGGAATGACTTTCATTTCCCGATACAGAATTATAATTTGATGTGCAGAATACGATACATTCATCAAAATCCTTTTCAGTTATGGCGGAATATTCCCAGTTATACTGTTCTGATTTTTTCAGATGATTTCTTTTTTTATGGAATTTTCTGCCTTTAAGGGATATAAGTTCTTCGGAGAGATATATGTAATCGTATGAATCCTCCGTTATGGTTATATTTGTATGAAATCCGAGTTCTGATATAAGCTTTTCCTGAGCCGGTGATACATTCCATAACCTCAGCGGATAACCTTTTGCTTCGGAATATTTTTTCATTTCGCAGAGTGCCTGCTTTATATCGCCTGTACCTGCGGGAAATGTAAATGAGTATCCGCCGTCTTCACAATCAGAACGGCATATGTAAAAATCATTGAACCTGCATATTTCAGTGTTTGCAAGTCTTTTCCATGCCATATTGTTGGCAAAGGAATATTCACAGCCACGATAATTTGACTTTTGCAGAATTTCCTTAATCCATAATTTATCCGAAATATCTATTTCTCTGAATTCAAGCATGGCTCATTTACCTTGTCAATAAATTTCATTATGCGGCTGAATACCTCATCAATACTGAGAGGCATACCGTTTTCACTGCATTCAACAATATTCCAGCCAAGACGTTCAGCGGAATAAAGTGCGGATTTGCGGCATTTTTCAAGATATTCTGTATCTGCTTCGTGAATATCCTTTTTGTTTTCATCGCCATTATATCTTCTGGAGAGAAATTGCTGAGATACCGCAACGGGCATATCAAGGAATATTGTTATATCCGCCTGAGGAAGCCCAAGCTTATCACATTCATAGTCATAAAGCCAGTCAATATACTCGTCCCACTGATTTTCGGGAAGCTTTACCATCTGATGAATAGCATTTGAGCTGATATATCTTCCTGCGATTATATCCTTTCCGCTTTTGTAGTCATTTTCCCAGTAAAGCTTATAGCTTGCATATCTGTCCACAGCGTAGAAGCTTGCGGCGGCATATGCATTAACTCCGTCAGGAGTATCCGAGAAATCGCCGTTCAGATACATCTTTACAAGTGCCGATGACGGCTTGTCATATTCCGGAAAGCTTATAGCCCTGAATGGTGTATTTCTCTTTTCAAATTCTTTTTTTATAAGTTCAAGCTGTGTTGATTTTCCACAGCCGTCAAGACCGTCAATGACGATTATTCTACCTTGCTTCAATGCCCTTCAGCTCCCTGTAATATTCTATGGTTTCCTTCATTTTTCCGCATGACATTTTTGATTCACTGCATTTTCCGCATGAAACGCATGAAGGGCCGGCATTTTTAA
>JBJEQS010000051.1:0-3811 GCA_051881875.1 Oscillospiraceae bacterium | reverse complement strand
AGGCTCTGCCTTTGGAAACCACCAGCTTTTTGAAAAAAGCTGGGCAAAAACTTTTAGTTTCGCTGCTTTGCTTTATCAGTACATTTTTTATACTACCCGACCGCTTGGATAAGGCGAACACTAAAAAAAGTAGGCGGCAACTTGCCGCCAAAAGCTTGACCCAAACTTTTATATAGTATAAGTTTTCATTAAATCCATCCCTTGTTATGAGAATCCTCAAGAATTTCAAGAACATATTTCCATATTTCTTCCGAACCGTCATCAACGTGCTTATTGCGTTCAAGAACCATTTCCATTTTTACATCATGCTCCTGCCATGATATGCCATTCTTACGGTAATTCAGCGTCAAAGGCTGTACCCTGTCAAGAACTGCCGCAAATTTTGATTCGGGGGTATTCATTTCCTCGAATTCCCGCCATAATGAATACATCTCATCTCTCTGGTCATCGGGAAGAATTCCGAAAATACGCTTTGCCGCCTTTTCTTCTCTCTCAGCCTTGTCCTTATAGCCCTCCTTATCATAGCAATAAGTATCGCCTGCATCTATTTCAACTATATCATGGATAAGCACCATTTTCATGACTTTCAGCACATCAACCGGCTGATTTGAGTGTTCAGCAAGCAGAAATGCCATCATTGCAAGATGCCAGCTGTGTTCAGAATCATTTTCCTTTCTGTCCTCATTCAGAACATACGTCTGACGATAGATATTTTTCAGTTTATCAATTTCAACTATGAATTCTATCTGCTTTTTCAGTCGTTCATCAATCATAAAAATGCTCCTTTATTCCTTGTCAAATCAGCAATACTGTTCACAAAATCCTCTATCTCCCGATTGACCTGATTAAAATTATCTCCATTTGAAAAATGTGCCGCATTTTTTATTATATGTAACGCATAACCTGTCCTTTTGCTCCACATTTCGCAGTATTTTTTTACTTTGCCTGTTCTGTCATTATCGCCGAGCAGTATAATAACAGGACATTCAAACTGCATATCAATATTTTCATCGGCAAATTTTCCATATGCAATATCCATCTGTTCAATTATTTCAGATTTGGTACTGCCTGAGAGCATACTCATCATTTTATCATATGAATATTTTGTAAATGAAACTGATTTTGCCATGCTCCATCTTAAAATTTTATCAGGAAAAATTTTCGCCATAGGCTTTATATGTTTAAGAAACCATATGTCAGTCTTTGAGTAATATGATGTTCCGAATGGCGTTGTATCAATACATACCATTCCTTTTACCATATCAGGATAAAGATATGCAAACATCTGATTTGGAAATCCGCCCATGGACATACCTGCAAGTATTACTTCTGTAATTTTTTCATTATCAAGAATTGCTTTCAGTTCATATGCTGTCCGCTTATATGAAAAATTTTTATAAGGCTTTGATTTTCCATGCATAGGAATATCCCATGTAACAATGGTATATTTTCCCGAAAAATATTCAGTCTGCTTTTCAAACATCTGATTATCAGCTGTCAGACCATGACTGAAAACGATACATTGAGAATTTTTATTGTCTGCTCTTTCAATCCAATAATGAACCGTTCCGTTATCGGAGTTTATTATTTTATGCTCCATATCAATTACCCTTCAGTGATTTATTTTATATAACAAATCCTCCGTTTACCGAAATAACCTGTCCTGTTATAAAATCTGCCTTATGCGATGCAAGAAAACTCACCGCATCAGCAATATTCTGCGGTACTCCGAGAGTCTGCAATGGAGTTTCCTCCCGCAATTCCTGTAAATCCTGCTCTGTAAGATTAGCTGTCATATCAGTAAGTATCATTCCCGGAGATACGCAGTTAACCTGTATTCCCGACATTCCTACTTCCTTTGCAAGTGCCTTTGTAAATCCGATAACAGCCGCCTTTGTCATTGAATAATGCACCTCGCATGACGCACCTGTTTCGCCCCACATTGATGCTGTATTTATAATTTTGCCGTATCTGCGGCTTATCATATACTTCAATGCTTCTCTTGAACAGTTCATAGTTCCGACTATATTTGTGCCGATAATTTTTTTCTCATCTTCCTCTGAAATATCCGTAAAAAGTCCGACAACAGATATTCCCGCATTATTCACAAGCAGGTCAATATGCCCATATTTTTCATATACAGTTCTGAACATATCCTCAACCTGTTTTCTGTCTGAAACATCAGCCTTATATGCCATGCCGCCGATTTTTCCGGCAATTTCCTCTGCTTTTTCAATATTATTCGCACAATTAACTATTACTGTATATCCATCAGCCGCAAGAGTTTGAGCTATAGCTTTTCCGATACCTCTTGACGCACCTGTAACAACTGCTGTTTTAATCATATATTGCAATATCCTATTTTTCAAATTTAAATGAGTGAGGCATAAGCTCCTCAAGAGTATACACTCTTATCTTTTTGCCGTCACGGAGAATTATCTTTGTATTCTTATCACAGAATTCTGATATAACCTGAAGACATGAACCGCATGGAAAACACTGTTCTGATGTATCATCGTCCATACCGCCTGCTATTGCCAGCATCTTAAAATCTGTAACTCCTTCTGATACAGCTTTGAATATTGCAGTTCTCTCTGCACACATACAAAGTGAATATGATGCATTTTCGATATTGCAGCCCAGATATATATCACTGTCTGCTGTCATTAAAGCCGCACCTACTCTGAAATGTGAATATGGCACATATGCTTTTTTTCTTGCCTGTTCTGCACATTCGATAAGCATATCGTAAATCATAGGAAGTTTCATCACATAATCGTCCATCACATATCCGCCGCCTATATCCGTAACCTGCGACTTTTCTATTTCAAACCCTATTTTCTTATAGATATTTATGGTATCTGTATTGTTTTTGTTTACAGTAAGCCATATGCTTTCGAGCTTTTCCTGATGGCATATATTCTTTACAAAGTCTATAGCTTTTCTTGATATGCCATGTCCACGCATATCCTTTCTTATGTAAAGCTTGCTTAAAAACATTGAGCCTTCTTCTGAATGTATACTTGTATAGCCGATATTGTCTGTTCCCGTTGACATGATGAAATATCTGTATCCGTCCTTTTCGATGCTCTTTTTTATCGCTGAGAAAGACTGGATATTTTTAAGCATATATTCGACCTGACCTTCACCGATTATTTTCGGAAAATACTCTCTCCAGATTTCAGATGCCAGTCTGCATACATCATTTATAAGCTCGATTGAATCAACCGGTATGAATTCTACTTCTGTTTTTGTAATTTCTTTGTTCATAACAAAATCTCCTTTTAAAATAATTTTTTCAAAGGACGGAGTATAAAAAAATCCGCCCTCTTATCATTTCCTTATAAATTTTCAAGTGCCTTATCAATAATTTCTCTGTCAAAGCCTGCTATAAACTGATTGTCAATGATAATAACGGGAAGTGAGGTCTGATTGGTAAGTCTTATGAGTTCATAAGCATTATCCTCTGATTTATCAACATCGATAATCTCATAGCTGATATTTTTTAAATCAAGATATTCTTTAAGATTTTTACATTCCGGATAGCTTTCTGAATAATAAAATCGTATCACAATACAAAATCCTCCAATATTATATATGCAGTATAAGTATTGTCAGAATTGATTTTTATATACTGAAAGCATTCAAAAATTTTCATAATATCCAATTGACATTGAAATTAACATAACGTGAGTTCGATGGATTATTTTTGTAGGGGCGACCATTGGTCGCCCGTTATAGTTTACTGAAAATTTCATCAGGCGGCTGAAAGCCGCCCAAACTTTTTTTGGAAAAAGTTTGACAAAAAACT
>JBJEQS010000050.1:0-3818 GCA_051881875.1 Oscillospiraceae bacterium | reverse complement strand
ACTGGCGAATATAGTTCGCCATTACAAAATAAATCTATCGAACTCACGTTTTTTAGTGAACTAAGATGATAGATATAGATTAACGTGAGTTCGACAACCCAAAATAAAAGTTTTTGCTCAGCTTTTTTCAAAAAGCTGGAAAATTTGGGCGGCTTTCAGCCGCCTGATGAAATTTCCAACAAAACATAACGGGCGACCAATGGTCGCCGCTACAAAAATAATCCATCAAACTCACGTTATAATAGAAATACCATTTAAGAATGATTTATTTCTGTATAATCAATTTTTATTATATTTTCAAATTCATCTTCATCATCAGGAAGAATTGCTGATATTTCACCAGTAGTTTTATTTATTGCTGTTGCAGCAGTACACAAAGCTTCACCTTCTTCATCTGATTCCCAAAAAACAAATGAGTGTCCTACATCTGCAACACCTCCTATAATACTCCCTTTTATGTGATTGTGAAATATTTTAATAGCTTCATTCAAATCAATCATTTCTATCTCTCCTTACAATATTCTTTCAATTCAGATGACAGATATAGATTATTTTATTTCAGTTTTAATAGCATGTTCAGCAGCATATTCGGAAGCATATGAGCCTTCAGATGTTATTATAGTAAGCTTGCCGCAGTTTGAAAAAGCATTATTTTCTTCAACGTTTTCATCATCAGTTATATTTTCAACAGATGCAGGAATTTCAATTGTTTCAAGTGATGTGCAGTTTGCAAAAGTCCCCTGAAACAGAGTTGTTACATTTTTCGGAATAACGATTGATTTTAATGCTGCACAGTTTTTAAATGCAAGTGATGATATACCGCTTAAATTTTCAGGTAAGTTAATTTCTGAGAGTGAAGAACAGTTCAGAAATGCACAGAAGCCGATATTTTCAACATTTGCAGGGATTTCAATTGTTTCAAGTGATGTACAGTTTTCAAATAATCTGTCGCTTATAACATTTATGTTTTCAGGAAGTGAAATATCTTTAAGAGCGGAACAGTTTGAAAATACCGCTGTACCAATATTTGTAATTGTAGATGGAATATTTATTTCGGATAATGCAGAACAGTTTGAAAATGCACCTGAATCTATTGATGTTACTCCATCTTCGATAGTTACTTTTTCAAGTGAAGCCATACTCTGAAATGCGGCTGAGCCTATTGATTTAATATTGTTTTTGACCGTAATATCCTTTACAGAGGTATTCTGATAAAAAGCATTCGGAGAAATTGAAGATACATTTTCGGGGATTGTAACTGATGAGTCATTTCCCTGATAAAGATACAAAGCATTTCCGATTATAACAAAATCATCTTTGATATTTTCAAGCAGTTGAGTTCCGCTGAATGAATTATATCCTATTGTAAGGACAGTATCGGGTATAACTGCTTCCTTTATGGATTTGCAATCCTTAAAAGCCTCTTTTTCAATGGATATAACGGTTTTATCCTCAATTTTTTCAGGAATTTCAATTTTTTCAGCACTGCCCTTATATCCCGTTATGAGTATTCCGTCATCGGTTATTGAATAAACAAACCCATCATCAGTTATATTTTCAACAGGTTCAGCTTTTTCTTCGGAATCGCTGTCGCTGTTATCATTGACAACAATATTTAAAGATGGTTCAGATGACACATCTGAACTGTCAGTTTCTGAATTATTATTTTCTGAACAGCCAAACATTGCGGCTGACAATGTGAGAGCAATTAAACATATAAGTAATTTTTTCATAATAAAATATTCCTCCTGTGGCATGGAATTAACTTATAATATTATATCATAAATCAATTTTTTATTCAACAGAATAATAAAATTTTCATTGAAAAATCATAATTATACAAGAAATGATATTGCCATGCATAATGACAATATCATTAAATGAAAATACTATATTATTTTAGTTGTCCATTCCTCAAGATTCCATATGGTATCCGCAATATCCATATAGAAATCAGGTTCATGGCTTACCATAAGAACTGTGCCTTTAAAATCCTTTATTGCCTGTTTGAGTGCATCTTTTGCATCAACATCAAGATGATTTGTAGGCTCATCAAGTACAAGCAGATTAACACTTTTCAGCATAATTCTGCAAAGTCTTACCTTAGCGTTTTCACCGCCGGAAAGTACTTTCATCTGTGAGGTTATATGCTCTGTAGTAAGTCCGCAGCGAGCAAGAGCCGCACGAACTTCAGCATTTGTCATTGAGGGGAATTCGTCCCATATGGTCTGCAAAGCAGTTTTGCTTCCGCCGTCCTCCTCCTGTTCAAAGTATCCAATTTCTATGAACTGGTCATGTTCAACTGTTCCTGATACAGCAGGTATGATTTTAAGCAGAGTTTTGAGCAAGGTTGATTTTCCGATGCCATTCACGCCTTTGACGGCTATTTTCTGACCGTTTTCAATTTTTAATGAAACAGGTCTTGTAAGCGGTTCATCATATCCGAGTATAAGGTTATTACATTCAATAACAACTCTGCCCGGAGTTCTTGCCTTGGCAAATGAGAATACCGGCTTGGGCTTTTCGCCTGCAAGAGTAATCTTATCCATCTTGTCAAGTTTTTTCTGGCGGGATTTAGCCATATTGGTGGTGGCAACTCTCGCCTTGTTTCTTGCAATGAAATCCTGCAAATCTGCAATTTCTTTCTGTTGTTTTTCATAAGACTGTTCTATCTGTTTCTTTTTTAACTCATACATTCTTATGAAATTATCATAATTTCCTGTATATCGTGTAAGAACAGCATTTTCAACATGATATATTACATTTACGACATCATTCATAAAAGGAACATCATGGGATACAAGTATAAAAGCGTTTTCATAATTCAGAAGAAAATTTTTCAGCCATGCGATATGGTTTTCATCAAGGAAGTTTGTAGGCTCGTCAAGTATTAAAATCATAGGATTTTCAAGCAGAACCTTTGCAAGCAGCACCTTTGCTCGCTGACCTCCCGAAAGCTCTGAAACATCTCTGTCAAGACCGATTTCACCAAGTCCCAGACCGTTTGCATATTCAGAAATTTTGGCATCAATCGTGTAATAGCCGCTGTAATCAAGTATATTCTGTATTTCGCCGACTTCTTCCATTATATCATTCATTTCATCTTCGGTACAGTCAGCCATTTTATCATAAAGCTGAATCATTTCATTTTCCAAATCGGAAAGATGTACAAATGCTTCCTTTAATACATCATTTATAGTTTTGCCCTTTTCAAGTGTGCTGTACTGGTCAAGATAGCCTGTTGTGATATGTCTGCACCATTCAATTTTCCCCTCGTCTGGCATAAGCTTTCCTGTTATTATATTAAGGAACGTGGATTTTCCCTCGCCGTTAGCACCGACAAGACCAACGTGTTCACCGTTCAGAAGTCTGAATGATGCATCATTTAAAATCTGTCTTGCACCAAATCCATGAGTAACGTGTTCAACATTCAATATGCTCATATTATTCTCCAATTCAATCATTATTTAATTGCTTTTATATTATATCATTTGAAATTGATTTTTTCAAGTATTAACAATAATAAAAAAATAAGACAGTCAGAAAATCTCCAACTGTCTTGTGTTTATTTTAAAGTTCAGCTATCATATGATACAATAATTCTAAGAATCTGAAGTACATTCAATGCACTGCATATAATCAGTGCTGATTTTTTGTTTTTTTTCTATGAAACCCACGCAAATCAATTTTTGCAAAGTGAACTTTGTTTGCATAATTTTTTTCTTTGTAGGGGCGAACTCGTTCGCCCGTTATGATTTACTGGGAATTTCATCAGGCGGCTGAAAGCCGCCCAACCTTTTTTTATAAAAAGGTTGCCA
>JBJEQS010000049.1:0-16972 GCA_051881875.1 Oscillospiraceae bacterium | reverse complement strand
AATCGTTCAAAAAAGTTTTTTGTCAAACTTTTTCCAAAAAAAGTTTGGGCGAACGAAGTTCGCAGAACAGAAACGATACAATTTCCAATCAACCATAACGAGCGACCAGTGGTCGCCCCTACAAAAGAAACCATCGAACTCATGCTGCTTAAATGAATATTCCTGTTCATAAAAAGTTTACAATTAAAATAACAAAAAAATTTCCTGAAACTATTGCAAAATATGAAATTATCTGATATAATAACACTTGCGTGATTGCAATATAAAAGATATGCGATGAAGTGAAAGGTTGCTGCCGGTCTGGCAGGTAATTTTCATGGAGTATGTCCGACAACCGGGCGACAATAAATAACAAAACACTGTGTGTGCTTTATGTATCTTGCGTATGCATTAAGTGTGCCATTCTGTGCGTTATTTATGGGTGTCTGGGAAAACTATGTTTTTTCAGGCTTTTTTTATACCCATCTTTTGAGTCGTCTATGTTAAGTAGGCGTGATTTGAATCCGCCCCCAATTACTATCGTTCCAAGGAGGCGAAAATAAATGGCAGTCAATGAAAAAATCAGAATCAAGATTAAAGGCTATGAACACGCTGTAGTTGATGCAGCAGCAGCTAAAATCGTTGAAGCAGCTAAGAGAAGCGGTGCAAGAGTTTCAGGTCCTATCCCGCTCCCTACTGATAAGGAAGTTATCACTATCCTTCGTGCAGTTCACAAGTACAAGGACAGCAGAGAACAGTTCGAAATGAGAACTCACAAGAGACTCATCGATGTTATCAGACCAGCTGCAAAGACTATGGATGCTTTGCAGAGCCTTGAAATTCCCGCAGGTGTTGACATCGTTATGGAAATCAAGTAATTTCCGCCGGAAAGTCAATTAACTACGGTCATGTTGGTTAGTCCAACCAATAACTTAGGAGGAATTGTAAAATGCAGAAAGCTATTATCGGCAAGAAAATCGGTATGACACAGATTTTCGATGAAACAGGAAAGGTTATTCCTGTAACAGTCGTTGAAGCCGGTCCATGCGTTATCGTTCAGAAGAAAACTGTTGAAAAAGACGGCTATGCTTCAGTTCAGATGGGATTCGGCGATATTAAGCCACAGAGAGTTAACAAGCCTATGAAAGGTCACTTCGCTAAAGCTGATGTTGCTCCGAAGAAAACTCTCAAGGAATTCAGACTTGATGACTGTGACGCTCTCAATGTAGGCGACATTCTCAAGGCTGATACTTTTGCTGTAGGCGACATCATTGATGTAAGCGGTACAAGCAAGGGTAAAGGTTTCCAGGGTACTATAAAGCGTAATAACAATGCAAGACTCAAGGAAACTCATGGTACAGGTCCTGTTCACAGACACGCTGGTTCTATGGGTGCTTGTTCTTCCCCTTCAAGAATATTCAAGGGTAAGGCTCTTCCTGGTCAGATGGGTGCTGAAAAGGTTACTGTTCAGAACCTCGAAGTTGTTAAGATAGACGCAGAAAACAATCTTATCGCTATCAAGGGTGCTATACCGGGTCCTAAGGGCGGAATAGTTTCCATCGTAGACAGCGTTAAAAAAGCTTAATGGAAGGAGGAAATTATTATGTCTAAAGTTTCAGTGTTTGATATGAAGGGCAAGGTTGTTGCAGAAACTGAAATTTCCGATGCAGTATTCGGAATTACTCCTAACGAAGCCGTTATGCACGCAGCTGTTGTAAACTATCTCGCTAATCAGCGTCAGGGTACTCAGTCAACTCTCACTCGTACAGAAGTTAGAGGCGGCGGCAGAAAGCCTTGGAGACAGAAGGGTACAGGTCATGCAAGACAGGGTTCTATCAGAGCTCCTCAGTGGACACACGGCGGTGTTGCACTCGGTCCGAAACCAAGAGATTACAGATTTTCTCTTAACAAGAAGGTAAAGAGACTTGCTATGAAGTCTGCTCTTTCCGCTAAAGCTCAGAATTCAGAACTCATCGTTCTCGATTCTATCAAAATGAATGAATTCAAGACAAAGACCGTTGTTGAAATGCTCAAGGCTCTCAACGTTGAAGGCAAGGTTCTCATCGTTATGCCTGAAGTTGACAAGATGGTCGTAAAGAGTGCCAATAACATCCCAGGTGTTAAGACTACTCTTGTAAATACTCTCAATGTTTACGATATTCTTAACTACGATAAGTTCATCGTTGTTCAGGATGCCGTTGCTAAAATCGAGGAGGTATATGCATAATGAAATCTGCACAGGATATCATCCTTAAACCCGTTATCACAGAAAAAAGTATGGACGGTCTTCAGGAAGGCAAATATACTTTCAAGGTTGATAAAAATGCTAATAAGCTCGAAATCGCTAAGGCTGTTGAAGAGCTTTTCGATGTAAAGGTTGCTAAGGTAAACACAATGAACTGCAAGGGCAGAACAAGACGTGTCGGCAGATTTGAAGGCAAAAAGCCTGACTGGAAAAAGGCAATCGTTACTCTTAAAGAAGATTCAAAGACTATCGAATTCTTCGAAGGTATGTTCTAATCAAAGAACGAATCTTATTTTTTCGTATGGGAGTAATGCTCCCGCAAACAACGCATTTTAAGGAGTGAAACAAATGGCAATCAAATCCTATAAACCGACAACACCTTCACGTCGTCAGATGACTTGCACTGACTACTCAGAGTTGTCAAAGGTTTCTCCGGAGAAAAGTTTGCTTGAACCTCTCAAGAAGAATTCAGGTAGAAACAGCTACGGAAGAATTACCGTTCGTCACAGAGGCGGCGGAAACAGAAGAAAATATCGTATCATAGACTTTAAGCGTGATAAGGAAAATATGGACGCTAAGGTTATGACTCTTGAGTATGACCCGAACCGTTCAGCTCATATCGCTCTCGTTCAGTATGAGGACGGCGAAAAGCGTTATATCATCGCTCCAAACGGTCTTAAAGTCGGCGATACTATAAGAAGCGGTGCTGATGCAGACATCAAGGCTGGTAATGCACTCGCTCTCGCAGATATACCGGTTGGTACTTTTATTCATAATATTGAACTTTATCCTGGCAAGGGCGCTCAGCTCGTTCGTTCAGCCGGAAATATGGCTCAGCTTATGGGTAAAGAAGCAAATTATGCTCTCGTTAGACTTCCATCAGGCGAAATGAGAAAAATTGCTGTAAACTGCAAGGCTACTATCGGTCAGGTTGGCAATATCGACCACGAAAATGTTAATTACGGTAAAGCAGGCCGTGTAAGACACATGGGCTGGAGACCTACTGTAAGAGGTTCTGTCATGAACCCATGCGACCATCCGCACGGCGGTGGTGAAGGTAAGTCACCTGTAGGACGTCCGGGTCCTGTTACTCCATGGGGCAAGCCGGCTCTCGGTTACAAGACTCGTAAGAAGCATAACCGTTCAGACAAGTTCATAGTAAAACGCAGAAACGGTAAATAATTAGCCTGAAGGGAGGAAACTTAATAATGAGCAGAAGCATTAAAAAAGGCCCTTACGTTCAGGAGGTTCTTTTTAAAAGAGTTGAACAGATGAACGCTGCCAATGAAAAGAAGGTTCTCAAGACATGGAGCCGTTCATCAACTATATTCCCTGAATTTGTAGGTCATACTTTCGCAGTGCATGACGGTCGTAAGCACGTTCCGGTTTATGTTACTGAAGATATGGTTGGTCATAAGCTCGGTGAATTTGCTCCGACCAGAACTTATAAGGGTCATGCAGGTTCAAAAACATCAAATAATGGTAAGAAATAGCGGAAGGAGGCATTTTAATAATGGAAGCAAGAGCATATCTTAGAAATGCCCGCATTGCACCTCGTAAAGTGCAGATAGTTCTCGACCTCATCAGAGGCAAGGATACTGAAGTTGCTATGGCTATTCTTAAGAATACACCTAAAGCTGCCTGTGAAGATTTACAGAAGCTTCTCAAGTCCGCTATCGCAAACGCTGAAAATAATCACAGCATGGACAGAGATAATCTTTATGTTGCTGAATGTTTCGTTTGCCCGGGACCTATTATGAAGCGTATCATGCCAAGAGCACAGGGCAGAGCTTACAGAATTCTCAAGAGAACATCACACATTACTCTCGTTCTTAAAGAAAAAGAATAATCCCAAGGAGGTTTTAAAATGGGCCAGAAAGTAAATCCACATGGTTTCCGTGTCGGCGTTATTAAAGATTGGGATTCTCGCTGGTATGCAAATAAGTCAGATTTCGGCGATACACTTGTTGAAGATTACAACGTTCGTAATTACATCAAGAAGAATTTGTATGCTGCTGGTGTTCCAAGAATCGAAATCGAAAGATTTGCCAATAAAGTTAGAATCCACATTCACTGCGCAAAGCCTGGTATCGTAATCGGCAGAGGCGGTGCTGAAATAGAAAAGCTTCGTCTTCAGCTTGAAAAGATGATGAAGAAGCAGGTTTCCATCAATATAGTAGAAGTTAAGCAGCCAGACCTTAACGCTCAGCTCGTTGCTGAAAAAATCGCTCTCGACCTCGAGAACAGAATTTCTTTCAGACGTGCTATGAAGCAGTCAATCGGTCGTGCTATGCGTCTTGGTGCTAAGGGTATCAAAACAAGAGTTTCAGGTCGTCTTGCAGGTGCTGAAATCGCAAGAGCTGAAAGCTATAATGAAGGTACTATCCCGCTTCAGACTATCAGAGCTGATATTGATTATGGTACTGCAGAAGCTCACACAACCTATGGTCGTCTTGGCGTAAAGGTTTGGATATACAGAGGCGAAGTTCTCAAGGGTGAAGTTTCAGCTGATAAGGCTAACAACAATGAAAAGCCTAAGAGACGTCGTAACAATGATAACAAGAATGGTAACTACAGACCAAGAAACGCTAAAAAAGAAGGAGGTAATCAGTAATGCTTCTTCCAAAGAGAGTTAAGTACCGTCGTGTACACAGAGGTCGTCTGACCGGTAAGGCTTACAGAGGTAACACTGTTTCATACGGCGATTTCGGTCTTCAGGCTCTTGAACCTGCATGGATTACATCCAATCAGATTGAAGCTGCCCGTATCGCTATGACACGTTACATCAAGCGTGGCGGTCAGGTTTGGATTAAGATATTCCCTGATAAGCCAATCACAGAAAAACCAGCTGAAACTCGAATGGGTTCCGGTAAGGGTTCACCTGAATACTGGGTTGCTGTTGTTAAGCCGGGCAGAATCATGTTTGAAATTGCCGGCGTTCCTGAGGAAACAGCAAGAGAAGCTATGCGTCTTGCTATGCATAAGCTCCCAATCAAATGTAAATTCGTTGCAAAAGAAACAGAAGGAGGCGAGCAGTAATGAAGGCATCTGAACTCAAAGAACTCTCCGTAGTTGAATTAAATGACAAGCTTGCTGATTTGAAAAAGGAGCTTTTCGCTCTCCGCTTTCAGCTTGCTGTAAACCAGCTTGACAATACAGCTCGTCTTAAGTCTGTTAAGAAGGATATAGCTCGTGTTAAAACAGTCCTTCGTGAACAGGAACTGTCAAACGCACAGTAATAAAGGGAGGATTTAGCTAATGGCTGAGAGAAACCTTAGAAAAACCAGAGTCGGCAAGGTTGTAAGCGACAAAATGGACAAGACTGTTGTTGTTGCTATTGCTGACAATGTAAAACATCCGCTTTACAAGAAAATCGTTAAGCGTACTGTTAAGTTCAAGGCTCATGATGAAATGAATGAATGTAAAATAGGCGATAAGGTTGAAATCATGGAAACCCGTCCGCTCTCCAAGGATAAGAGATGGAGAGTTGTAAACATTCTCGAAAGAGCTAAGTAATTTTTTATATATGATAATCAGTTTATATACTGATTCTGATTTCTGGAAGGAGGAATATAGCTGTGGTACAGATGCAGACTTATCTGAAGGTTGCAGATAACACAGGTGCTAAGGAACTTATGTGTATCAGAGTTCTTGGTGGTACTCGCAGAAAATATGCCAATATAGGCGATGTTGTTGTAGCTTCTGTTAAGAAAGCAACACCCGGTGGTGTTGTTAAAAAAGGCGACGTTGTTAAAGCAGTTATCGTTCGTTCAGCAAAGGGTTTGAGAAGAGAAGACGGTACTTATATCCGCTTCGACGAAAACGCTGCTGTTATTATTAAAGAAGATAAAAATCCTAAGGGTACCCGTATTTTCGGACCAGTGGCAAGAGAACTCCGTGACAAGGAATATATGAAAATATTAAGCCTTGCTCCGGAAGTACTGTAATGGAGGTGTCATAATGAGCAAATTGCACGTTAAAACAGGTGACACAGTAGTTCTGCTTACAGGTAAGGATAACGATAAGTATATCGATGCCTCTGATAAGAGCAAGGGCAGAAAAACAGGCAAGGTTGTTGCTGTTTCAACCAAGGAAAACAAGGTTATCGTTGAAGGCATCAACTTCGCTACAAAGCACGTTAAACCAAGAGTTATGGGTCAGACAGGCTCATTGGTTCAGACAGAAGCTCCTGTATATGCTTCAAAGGTTCAGCTCGTTTGCCCTGAATGCGGCAAGCCAACTAGAGTAGGTCATGAAAAAGACGGTAAAAACTCTCTCAGAATCTGCAAGAAGTGCGGAGCAAAATTCTAATCAGGAGGAGAAAGACATGGCTAGATTAAAAGATTATTATAATAGCAGTGTAGCTCCTGCTATGATGAAGAAATTCGGTTACAAGAGCGTTATGCAGATTCCGAAGCTCGATAAGGTTGTTATCAACGTTGGTGCCGGTGAAGCAAGAGAAAATTCAAAGGTTATTGACGCTATCATGAATGACCTCGCTGCTATCACAGGTCAGAAGCCTATCGTTTGCAAGGCTAAGAAATCTGTTGCTAACTTCAAGCTTCGTGAAGGTATGCCTATCGGCGTTAAAGTTACTCTCAGAAGCGACAATATGTATGAATTCGTTGACAGACTTTTCAATGTTGCATTCCCTCGTGTTCGTGACTTCAGAGGCATCAACGCAAATTCATTCGACGGCAGAGGAAATTACTCAACAGGTATCAAGGAACAGCTTATATTCCCTGAAATTGAGTATGATAAAATCGACAAAGTAAGAGGTATGGATATAAACTTCATCACTACAGCTAAGACTGATGAAGAAGCAAAAGAACTGCTGACTTTGCTCGGCGCACCTTTTGCTAAGTAAGGGAGAGGAGTATTAAACAATGGCTAAAAAGGCAATGGTTTTAAAACAGCAGAAAACTCCCAAATATTCCACTCGTGCATACAACAGATGCAAGATTTGTGGAAGACCGCATGCTTATCTGAGAAAATTCGGCGTTTGCCGTATCTGTTTCAGAGAATTGGCTCAGGACGGTCAGATTCCGGGTGTTAAAAAGGCAAGCTGGTAATAGTTCAGAAGGAGGTAATTCAGTATGCAGATTACTGATACAATAGCAGATATTCTGACAAGAATTCGTAATGCGAATTCTGCTAAGCACGCTACGGTTGATGTTCCCGCTTCCAATGTAAAGAAAGCAATTACTCAGATTCTCGTTGATGAGGGTTATGTAAAGAGCTATCAGGTCATTGATGACGGTAAACAGGGTATTATCAGAATCACTCTTAAATACAGTGACAACAAAACTCCTGTTATTACCGGCTTAAGAAGAGTTTCAAAACCGGGCTTGCGTATATATTCAAGCTGTGAGGATATGCCAAAGGTTAGAAAGGGTCTTGGTATCGCAATAGTTTCCACTTCAAAGGGAATTATGACCGACAAGAAGGCTCGTGAACTCAACGTTGGCGGCGAAATCCTTGCATTCGTATGGTAAGGAGGAACACATAATGTCAAGAATAGGTAGAATGCCAATCAGTGTTCCGGCAGGTGTTGAAGTTAAAAATAACGACAACCTTCTTACTGTTAAGGGCGCTAAGGGCGAAATTTCAAAGCAGTTCTCAAAAGAACTCACTATAAATGTTGCTGATGGTGTAATCACTGTTACACGTCCTTCAGACAACAAGAACCACAGAGCTTTGCATGGTCTTACAAGAACACTTATCAACAACATGATTATCGGTGTTACAGAAGGCTATTCAAAAACTCTCGAAATCGAAGGTGTTGGTTACCGTGCCGCTAAACAGGGCAAGAACCTCGTTCTCAATATCGGTTACTCACATCAGGTTATCATGGAAGAAAAGAACGGCATTACAATTGACGTTCCGCAGCCAAACAAAATCGTTGTAAACGGTATTGACAAGCAGGCTGTTGGTCAGTTTGCCGCTGAAATCCGTGAAAAACGTCTGCCGGAACCTTATAAGGGCAAGGGCATCAGATATGCCGGTGAACATATTATCCGCAAGGAAGGTAAAGCCGGTAAAGGTAAGAAGTAATAAAAGGAGTGTATTGCAATGGTTAAAAAACCTGACAGTAATAAAGCCAGAGAAGCCAGACATCGCAGAGTTCGTGCTAAGATTTCCGGCACTCCGGAACGTCCACGCCTTAACGTTTTCCGTTCATCAAAGCATATCTATGCTCAGATTATTGATGACGTAAACGGTGTTACTCTTGCTTCTGCTTCAAGTCTTGCAAAGGATTTTGATGCAAACGGCGGTAACAAAGAAGGCGCTCGCAAAGTCGGTGAGATGATTGCCAAGGCAGCTCAGGATAAGAATATCACTGAAGTTGTTTTCGACAGAGGCGGTTATCTTTACCATGGCCGTGTAAAAGAGCTTGCCGAAGGTGCTCGTGAAAACGGTCTTAAGTTCTAATAAGGGAGGTAAACGCTTTGTCTATTATAGATGCTTCAACTCTTGAACTTTCAGAAAAGGTTGTTTCCATTAACAGAGTTTCAAAGACTGTTAAGGGCGGCCGTATAATGAAATTCTCAGCTCTCGTTGTTGTTGGTGACGGTAATGGTATCGTTGGTTTCGGTATCGGTAAATCAGGTGAAGTTCCTGATGCTATCCGTAAAGGTATCGAAGATGCAAAGAAAAATCTCATAAAGATTTCTCTCAAGGGTACTACAATTCCTCACGAAGTAATTGGTAAGTTCGGTGCAGGACGTGTTCTCATGAAACCGGCTGCTCCAGGTACAGGTGTTATCGCAGGCGGTCCTGTTCGTGCCGTTGTTGAAATGGCAGGTATCAAGGATATCAGAACAAAGTCACTCCGCTCAAACAATCCATGCAACGTTGTAAGAGCTACAATAGAAGGTCTTTCTTCATGCGTTTCCGCTGTGGAAGTTGCTGAAAAGAGAGGCAAGACAGTTAAAGAAATTTTAGGTTAAGGAGGGCTGGCACAATGGCTAAAAAAATCACTCTCGTGAAAAGTCTTATAGGCAGAAAAAAAGACCAGATTGCTACAGCTCAGTCTTTAGGCCTTAAAAAAATCGGTGAATTTACTGTTCAGCCTGACAATGCTCAGACAGAAGGTAAAATCAAGAAAATCATTCATCTCATAAAAGTTGAGGAAGCTTAATCAGTAAGGAGGTGCAACATATGAAACTGCACGAATTATCACCGGCTCCGGGCTCTGTAAAGGACGTTAAGCGTGTGGGCAGAGGTCACGGTTCAGGTAATGGCAAAACTGCCGGCAAAGGTCATAAGGGTCAGAACGCTCGTTCAGGCGGCGGTGTAAGAATAGGTTTTGAAGGCGGTCAGATGCCTCTCGCAAGACGTATTCCTAAGAGAGGTTTCAATAACATATTTGCTAAGACTTATACTGTTATTAACGTTTCAGACCTCAACAAGTTCAAGGACGGTACTGTAGTTGATACAGAACTCCTCAAGGCTGCAGGTATCATCAAGAAAATCAATGACGGCGTAAAGGTTCTCGGAAACGGCGAACTCACAGCTAAGAATCTCACTGTAAAGGCAGTTAAATTCTCAGCATCAGCTGTTGAAAAAATAGAAAAGGCTGGCGGAAAAGCTGAGGTGATGTAGTGTGCTGGAAACCATCAGAAATGCTTGGAAAGTCAAGGAACTGAGAAAGAAAATCCTTTACACATTTTTCATCATTATCATTTTCCGTATCGGAAGCGTTATTCCGGCTCCATTCCTCAATACAGATGTTATTGCTGCGTGGATGGGCGAAAACGCTACCAACGGCAACTTTCTTAACTATCTCGATACACTGACAGGCGGTGCTTTGTCAAAGGCAACTATCTTCTCACTCTCTATTTCACCGTTTATCAATGCATCGATTATCGTTCAGCTTTTAACCTATGCTCTGCCTCCTCTTGAACGTCTTTCAAAGGAGGGTACAGAGGGAAGAAAAACTATAGACAAGATTTCTGCTTTCGTGGCACTCGCCCTCGCTGTATTCATGTCATTTGCATATTACCTTACTATGAAAAATGCAGGTGCTGTACTTTATACAAAGGGCTGGGAAGGCATTTTTGCCGCTGCAACCATCATGCTTGTATTTATTGCAGGTTCAACTCTTATAGTATGGCTCGGAAACAGAATCAATGAAAACGGTATCGGCAACGGCGTTTCAATTATCCTTTTTGCTGGTATCATCGCAAGAATGCCAAGTGACATTATGTCCACAATCAAGATGGCTATTGACGAACCAAATCCATATGTTTTCGTGGCATTGTTCGTTGGAGTTATCTTCATCGCAATGATTACCTTCATAGTTTTTATGAACAATTCAGAACGCCGCATTCCGATACAGTATGCAAAGCGTGTTGTAGGAAGAAAACAGTACGGCGGTCAGAGTACTCACATTCCTGTAAAGGTTTGTATGAGCGGTGTAATGCCTATCATCTTTGCTATGGCATTCATGTCACTCCCGAGTACAATCAGTATGTTTGTGCCGGTTGCCGATGACCCGACTACATGGGGCGAAAAGGCATACTACTATTTCATAAGATTTTTCAGCACAAACAGCATACCATATGCGATTCTCTATTTTGTTCTTATTATTGCGTTCAACTATTTCTATGTTTCCATGCAGTATAATCCGATTGAAATTGCCAACAATCTCCGTCAGCAGAACGGCGGTATTCCGGGAATCCGTCCGGGTAAGCCAACTTCTGACTATATCCAGAGAGTTCTCTCAAAGATTACGCTTGTTGGTGCATTCTTCCTCGGCATTATCGCAATTTTTCCGATATTCTTCTCAATGGCTTATCCTGACCTCAGAGGTCTTTCAATGGGCGGAACTTCGGTGCTTATCGTTGTAAGCGTTGCTCTGGAAACTGTACGCACAATGGAATCACAGATGATGATGCGTCGTCATAAGGGATTCCTCGAATAAGGAGGCATTGTTTATGAATATTATTCTTTTAGGTGCACCGGGTGCAGGTAAGGGTACTCAGGCAGAGGTTATCTCATCAGCTCTGAATATACCACAGATTTCAACAGGAAACATTCTGCGTGAAGCAGTAAAAAACGGCACTGAATACGGCGTTAAGGCTAAGGCTGCAATGGACAGCGGTGCATTGGTTTCCGATGATATAGTAATAGGCATTCTCAAAGACAGAATTGCTATGGACGACTGCAAGGACGGATATATCCTTGACGGCTTCCCAAGAACAGTTCCTCAGGCAGAAGCACTTGATGCCATGGGTATTGTAATCGACAAGGTCGTTGAAATATTCGTTCCCGATGAAACTATCAAGCAGAGAGTTTCAGGCAGACGTGTATGTGAAAAGTGCGGTGCTACTTATCATGTTGACTTCAAACCTTCAAAGGTTGAGGGAAAATGCGATAAATGCGATGGTAACACAATAATCCGTAAGGACGACAGACCTGAAACAGTTATTGACCGTCTTAAAGTTTATCATGAACAGACAGCACCACTCAAGGATTATTACAGCAAACAGGGCAAGCTTGTTACTGTAACAGGTCAGGATAAGGTTGAAGATACTTCAAAGCTTACTCTTGAAGCAGTAAGAGGCTAAGGTCCTTATGATTTCAGTAAAATCAAAAACCGATATAGCTAAAATGCGTGTTGCCGGTCAGATAGCCGGCGGTGCGTTGAAGCTTGCCGGTGAATCAATAAAAGCCGGAATGACTACTGCTCATCTTGACAAAATAATCCATGACTATATAGTAAAGCATGGAGCTGAGCCGTCATTCTTGGGTTACGGCGGTTTTCCCGCAAGTGCCTGCATATCAATCAACAATGAAGTAATTCATGGTATCCCTTCACACAGCAGAAAAATCTGCGAGGGCGATATAGTAAGCGTTGACGTAGGTGCGTATATAAACGGTTTCCATGGTGATACCTGTGCGACCTTCGGCGTCGGAAAAATCTCTGATGAGGCTCAGGCTTTGCTTGATGTTACTAAAGAAAGCCTTTATCATGCAATAAGCATTGCAAAGCCGGATATGAGAATCGGAGATATAGGTCATGCTGTTGAAGAATACTGTACCTCAAGAGGTTACGGAATCGTAAGACAGTACTGCGGACACGGTGTCGGAAGAAAGCTCCATGAATCACCAGAAGTCCCTAACTACGGAACTCCCGGCAGAGGTCCAAGACTCGTTGCCGGAATGACTTTTGCAATTGAACCTATGATTACCCAGAAGGGCGAAGATGTAAGAGTTTTGAGTAACGGCTGGACTGTCGTTTCAAAAGACGGTTCACTTTCTGCTCATTTTGAGCATACAATTGCAATTACTCCCGAAGGTGCAATAATTCTTACTCAGCCTTAACGGAGGATTTTATTGTGAATGTAAAAAAAGGATTGGTTGTAAAGGCAGCCGCAGGACGTGATAAGGATTCATACTTTGCAGTGCTGGATGCCGATGAAAAATTTGCATATATTGCAGATGGAAAAAGCCGCAGGCTTGAACATCCCAAACGCAAGAATGTAAAGCATCTGAAGCCGACAGCTAAGGTTCTGTGTCTTGACGGAATAACTGATAAAAAGCTCAGAAAAGCATTGAGTGAGTTAAAAATGCTCACACCGACAGAAAGTGGAGGGGAATAATTTGTCTAAAGAAGATGTAATCGAAGTAGAAGGTACTGTACTTGAAGCTCTGCCTAACGCAATGTTTCAGGTGGAACTCCAGAACGGTCATAAGATTCTGGCACACGTGTCAGGAAAGCTCAGAATGAACTATATAAGAATAGTTCCCGGAGATAAGGTGACCATTGAAATGTCACCATATGACCTCTCAAAGGGAAGAATTACCTGGAGAGCTAAGTAAGACGGTATTTTTCGGAATGTAAGGAGGTATTTTCAATGAAAGTCAGACCTTCAGTTAAACCTATATGCGAAAAATGCAAGGTTATTAAACGTAAAGGAAAAGTTATGGTTATCTGCGAAAACCCTAAGCATAAACAGCGTCAGGGCTAATGAACAGTAATCATATAAGTCACTCGATAAGTGACAGCTATAAAACGGAGGTGCAATGTATTAATGGCTAGAATCGCTGGTGTTGACCTGCCAAAAAATAAAAGAGTTGAAATAGGCTTGACATATATTTATGGTATAGGTCGTACAACTGCTGCTACAATCCTTAAAGAAACAGGCGTTAATCCTGATACAAGAATCAAGGATTTAAGCGAAGAAGATGAAAACAAGCTGCGTGAATATATCGACAAGAACTGCATGGTTGAAGGTGACCTTCGCCGTAAGGTTGCTCTTGACATCAAAAGACTTGTTGAAATAAACTGCTACCGTGGTGTTCGTCACCGCAAGGGACTCCCGGTTAGAGGTCAGCGTACAAAGACTAACGCAAGAACTCGCAAGGGTCCTGTAAAGACAATCGCTAATAAGAAGAAGTAAGGAGGTTATGAACAATGGCTCAGAAGAAGAAAGTTACTGCTGTCAGAAAACGCAGAGAACGTAAGAATATCGAAAGCGGCGCAGTTCATATCCAGTCCACTTTCAATAATACTATTGTTACTATCAGTGATACACAGGGAAATGTAATCTCATGGGCAAGTGCCGGAGAACTCGGTTTCAGAGGCTCAAAGAAGTCAACTCCATTCGCTGCTCAGTCAGCTGCTGAAACTGCTGCAAAGGCTGCTATGGAACATGGTCTGAAATCAGTTGAAGTTTATGTAAAAGGCCCTGGTTCAGGACGTGAAGCTGCTATCAGAGCTTTACAGACTGTAGGTCTTGAAGTAAGAATGATTAAAGATGTTACCCCAATCCCACACAACGGATGCCGTCCTCCTAAGAGAAGACGTGTCTAATTTATCGGAGGTGAAACTATTATGGCAGTAAATAAAGACCCGATTTTAAAGAGATGCAGAACTTTAGGCATAAGCCCTATGGTTATGGGTATCGCTAAGGAATCAAAGCGTAATCCAAATGCAAACAACAGAAAAAAAGTTTCTGAATATGGTATGCAGCTCAGAGAAAAGCAGAAACTTAAATTTATATACGGTGTTCTCGAAAAGCAGTTCTATCATTACTATGAAATCGCTTCAAAGATGCAGGGCAAGACAGGTGCAAACCTTATAACTCTCCTCGAAAGCAGACTCGATAACGTAGTATTCAGAATGGGACTTGCTCTTACAAGACGTGAAGCAAGACAGCTTGTTGTTCACAACCATTTCACAGTAAACGGCAAAAAGGTAAACATTCCTTCATATCGTGTAAAAGCAGGCGATGTTATAGCTCTCGCTGAAAACAGCAAGTCAAGCACAAAGTTCAAGGAAGTTGTTGAACTCACAGCAGGTCGTACAATTCCGCTCTGGCTTGATGTAAACAAGGAAGCTCTTTCAGCAAAGGTTAATCGTATGCCGGCAATGGAAGACATTGACTATGAAGTGGAAGTTCATCTCATCGTCGAATTGTACTCCAAATAATTTTAGTTTTTGCTGGGTCAGTTTGTTATATCCAATAACCGCAAAAGTGATTGTGAAACAGGAGGGTTTTTAATGTTAGAGAGAATAGAAAAACCGGAAATAGATACAGTCGAGCTGAAAAGCGATGGTAAATACGGTAAATTCGTACTGTCTCCGCTTGAACGTGGATATGGAATTACGTTGGGCAACAGCCTCAGACGTGTATTACTCTCCTCGCTGCCCGGTGTTGCTGTAAATTCAGTTAAAATTGATGGAGTACACCATGAACTGTCCACCATTCCGGGTGTAAAAGAAGATGTTACTGAGATAATTCTTGCAATCAAGGGTCTTACCGCTAAACTTCACGGTGACGGTCCCAAAACAGTTTATATCGAGGCGGAAGGTGAATGTGAAGTAACTGCCGGTGATATCAAGACAGATTCCGAAGTTGATATCCTTGACCCCGGTATGCATATCGCAACCCTCGGAAAAGATGCAAAGCTTTACATGGAAATCACCATTGACAGAGGCAGAGGTTATGTTTCAGCTGAAAGAAATAAGAAAGACACAATGCCAATAGATGTTATTGCTGTTGACAGTATCTATACACCTGTTCTCAAGGTAAACTATCAGGTTGATGATACACGTCTTGGTCAGGTTACCGATTATGATAAGCTTACAATTGAGATTTGGACTGATGGTACAATCTCCGCCAAGGAAGCTCTGTCACAGGCTGCCAATCTCCTCAACGAGCATCTGAAGGTCTTCATAGATCTTTCAGAAGAAGCCTGCATAGCTGAAGTTTTAGTTGAAAAAGACGATAAAGGTAAAGAAAAAATTCTTGAGATGACCATTGAGGAACTTGACTTATCCGTTCGTTCGTTTAACTGTTTGAAGCGTGCCGGAATCAATACTGTTGATGACCTTATCAACAAGTCAGAAGAAGAAATGATGAAAGTACGTAATCTGGGTAAAAAGTCGTTTGATGAGGTAAAGGAAAAACTTCAGTCCCTCGGCTTCGATTTAAGCTCGGAAGAAGAATAATTAAAAAAATATGTACCGTACGGTATGATTTTCATACCGTACATAGATTAAAATATACAGAAGGAGTGATTTTCAATGGCTGGTACAAGAAAGCTTGGCAGAACAACTGACCATAGAAAAGCAATGCTCAGAGCTATGGTAACTTATCTGCTTGAAAACGGTCAGATTGAAACAACCGTAACCAGAGCTAAGGAAGTACGTTCCGTTGCTGAAAAGATGATTACAATCGGCAAGAATAATGACCTCCACTCCAAGCGTCAGGTTTTAGCATATGTTACCAAGGAATCTGTAGCAAAGAAACTTTTTGATGAAATCTCACCAAAATATGCTGACAGAAACGGTGGTTATACACGTATAGTTAAGATAGGTCCACGTCGTGGTGACGCTGCTGAGATGGCTATTATTCAGCTTGTTTAATATAATTTTACGGATATATTAAATATTTGACATATACAGATTGGGAGAGAGAGTTATCTTTCTCCCGATTTTTTATTGCTGAAAAAATTTTTGCATAATGTATTGACAAACTTATTTTTTTATGTTAATATATGAACAGATGAACATATGATAATATAAAGGGGGGTGAATGTATGTGTGAAATATCAGAAGAATGCTGTGTGCATGATGATGTCACAAGCATGATGAAAAATAAAATGCCAAAAGATGAAACGCTTTATGATTTGGCAGAGCTTTTTAAGGTTTTCGGAGATTCAACAAGAATAAAAATCCTTTATGTGCTTTTTGAGTCTGAATTGTGCGTGGGAGATATTGCCCAGCTTTTAGGACTTACGCAAACCGCTGTTTCACATCAGCTGAGAGTACTTAAAAACAGCAAGCTGGTTAAATTTCGCAAAGAGGGCAAGACGGTTTATTATTCGCTTGCCGATGACCATGTTTATAAGATAATAAATCAGGGTATGGAACATATACTTGAATAATTTTACGGAGGTTTTTTGCTATGAAAAAGGTATTTAAAATGGTTGATTTGGACTGTGCAAACTGTGCAAGAAAAATGGAGGACGCTATCAGAAAGCTTGATGGAGTTGAGGATATAAGTATAAGCTTTATGGCTCAGAAGCTTACAATAACAGCCGATGATGAGCGTTTTGATGATATTATGAAGCTGGTTGTAAAGGCTTGCAAAAAAATTGAACCGGACTGCGTGATAAAATTATGATGTTTTGATTTTGCAGAGGCGGATTTGCATTAATTAACATTAGTTCGACAACCCAAAGAAAAAGTTTTGGTCAAGCTTTTTCAAAAGCTTGCAGTTTCCAAAGGCAGAG
>JBJEQS010000048.1:0-3872 GCA_051881875.1 Oscillospiraceae bacterium | reverse complement strand
TTCATTATTTGTATGCCCATATGGACAGAATTTTTCAATGATGAATGATACGGACTGTTTTATCATCCTGCATAAACAAAATTAGATTGTTGTCAGAATAGATAATTATTTTTTGAGTATCAAGAATTTTTATTGAATTCAGTATAGAATTACAATGAAAGACGTCTTTTAAAATTCTTTTTTCTCATTTCTTGATTCTATTATACCACACAAAACGGCTAAAAAAATACACAAAGTTATAAAATATATGCACAAAGTTTAGGTTTTTACTTGCAATCAGCAATTCACTGTGTTATACTGATATCATAAAGTCAAGGAGGGCGTTTTTCATGTTTATGAATGTTGCTTATTTAAATAACTCTACATCTACTATTGTAGATGATTCGAAGCCGCTGATTGTAACATGCTGCGGTAATTATCGTGTAAAAAATCGTTCTGAAGTTGTAACACATCGTCCGAAGGGAAGAAAAGACTATCAGCTTTTATATATTGCATCCGGGAAAGGACATTTTTTCATCAATGGTGAAGAAAAAACGGTTTCCGCAGGAAATATCATTGTCTATTTGCCGGATCAACCACAGGAATATGTTTATTATAGAGAAGATCAAACTGACGTTTATTGGGTGCATTTTACTGGCAGCGATGTAGATTCTATTTTGAAATACTATAATGTTGAACTTCCGAATAATATCCTTTATATTGGAACTTCTCCTGATTATCAGTTGCTTTTTGGACAAATGATTCAGGAATTGCAGCTTTGCAGACCACGGTATGAGGAACTGATTTCCTTACAACTTAGAAATATTTTTATCTTGATTAGCAGAGCTATCATGAGTGCAAAGAAATTCAGCAGCACCAGTGAAAAAGAAGTTGCTTTTGCCATGCATTATTTTCGCAAAAATTATAATACTGAGATTAGCATAGAGGAGTATTCCAAATCCAGAGGACTCAGCAACTGTTGGTTTATTCAGTGCTTTAAAGAAATTACAGGTTCAAGTCCGTTGCAGTACATCTTGAAATTGCGAATTTCCAACGCACAAAGCTTGTTAGAAAATACAGACTACACCATTACTGAAATTGCAAACATGGTTGGATACACGAATTCTCTTTATTTTAGCAGACTGTTTCATAAATATATTGGTATGTCGCCAAAAGAATATCGAAAAATGAAACTTGAAGTGAGCCTTAAAGAATAAAAAGAAAACTTGTTTGGCCGATATTAAATTTAACCAAACGAGTTTTATTGATTTTTTTCAGAAAAACAAGGACTAAAAGTATGACTACACTAACAAACAAGTTTGAATCGCAATCTCCTCAGCCTGCAACTCAAAGAGGTTTTCAAGCTGCCATACCTTAGCGGTATCGGCATTTTTCATTGCAAGTGCATATTCGGGATCGGTATCACGCATTTTGTTCCAGATCTTCCACTTTTCCTGTTTACATTCAGTGATACGCTCGTGAATGTGGACGTAAATTCTACCCTTGTCTGTTTCAGCCTGTAAACGTTCAGGACAATGTTCCTCCGCCCATTTGATATAGATACAGGCAAGTCGGTTGTCACTGTAATCGTGATAGTCATTGCCGCACTGTGTAATCATCATTCTGTCTGTATCGAGTGCGATTCGGTAATGTCGCAAAAGCGTTGAAATTTATTACAGCAAATATTATTTAATCCAATGACCAAATAGAAAAGGGTACATCCCATCAAAAAGATCGCTCTTTTCAGAAACTTCGTGACCTTTCCGATGTCTGCTATGTCCGATATAGCTTTTTGTAGTCCGATGGAGTACATCCGGTTATGCTTTTGAATACTCTGTTGAATGTTGTAAGGCTTGTGAATCCTACCTGCATAGCCACATCGGTGATTGAACAGCCGTTTTCAAGTAAAAGAAGCTCTGCAGCTTTTACCCTGCGGCGATTAAGAAAATTAATAAATGTGGTATTACTGTATTTTTTGAATATCCTTGAAAAATGATAAGTACTGTAGCCGGCGCGCTGAGCAAGATCCTCCAGAGTAATATCATTCATATAATTCTGTTCAATAAATTTAAGTATTATACTGAATTTTCCCGCATACTGTTCACCGGCGTAGTATTGTATTTGATTAAGCTGATATTCCTTTATTTTAGCAAAAAAAGATAAGATCTTCATATATATGTATACTTCGGTAACATCACCAAAATTAGAATAAAGAATATATATGTCTTTCATTATCTGGTTTATTGACCGCAGAAAATCCTTGTCAAAGCTTGAATCAATCAGCAAAGGCTCGGAAAAAACAGAGTACAGTTCCGACAGCGCAGGATTATTTGCAAACGAAAGGTTGTCTATAATAAGGATAAGGCGTCTGCCGGACTGAGCTTTAAGATTATGGAGCGTACCTGCAGGAATAATGAGTATATCTCGTTCGTCAAGGTGATAATCAGTGCCTCCGCAAATAGCCTCAAAGCCGTTTGTAAGCGGCATAATTATTTCGATAGCATTATGCCAGTGGAGAGGGTATTCTTCATTTTCAATATTGTCGTATAAAAGCACACTTCTGTTCTGAGCATAGTCAACCGTTTCAAAATCACCGTTAAGATGTTCGATCATGTCAAGCACCCTTTCATATGTTTTTGAATAAATAATAGTGATATAATCAAAAAATGTCTTGAGATTCCATGATGTATTTTTATGTATAATATATAATAACACATACTGCAAAAATGTGCAATATATTTTTTATAAATATGTGTATTTACACAAAGGAGAATATAAAATATCGCAATAATTGAAAATTAAAACGCAAAAAACGGTTAGTAAATTTATAAAGATTAGTGTATAATTTTACTAATCAATATTTATTCTACAATTGGAGGAGAAATTATGAGTGTAATATATTCAAAACGTATATACAAGAATTTTGGCGAATGTATTTTCCTTGATAATGGTATTATCACCTTGGGAGCAACTCTCGAAGAAGGTCCAAGAATAATATATTTTTCTCTTGTGGGAAAGAAAAATGTGCTTTTTGAAGATATTGAACGCAGATTTACTGAGCCTGCGGAAAAATACGGAACATGGGTGGCATACGGAGGGCACAGGCTTTGGTGCGCCCCTGAAGTAAATCCGGAAACCTACTATCCCGATAACAGCAGAGTAAGCTGTGAGATCAGGGACAATACCATTACATTAAAGCCGCCCGTCACTCCATTTGGTAAGGAATTTACTATGATAATTGAAATGACGGAGGCATCTCCGGTTGTGAAGATAACTCACAAAATACGCAATATATCCGAAAAAAAGCGGTGTTTGCACCATGGTCCGTGACGAGCCTAACACATGGCGGAGTTTGTATTGTCCCTGTCAGCACGCAGAAAAAAGGATATCTTCCCAACCGTGTGATAAGTCTTTGGGACTATTCCGATATAAATGACAGCCGTGTCAGAATAACAAATTCCGAAGTGCGAATAAGGCAGGACAGCTACATAAGAAAGGCTTTCAAAGCAGGCTTTAATCTTGAGGACGGTTACGCTGCCTATGCGGTCAATGGGCAGATATTTGCAAAATGTATCCCGAAATACGAGGAGGTATGCTATCCCGATTATTCCTGCAATTTTGAGGTATATACCAACAATCTGTTTCTTGAATGTGAGCTCTTGGGAGAAAAAAGAGAGTATGCGAAAAATGAGGAAGCAGTCATTTCAGAACACTGGTGTCTGTTGGATAACGAAGGTAATTTTGAGCCGGATCTGAATGATTTCAAGGAGCATATCGGCGGTCAAATCAACAGATTTATCAATACAATATAATATATAAATATGAAAGGAAGATTATGATGGAAAAATATCTTGACAGCACCCTCAGTGCAGAAGAAAGAGCAATTGCGCTGA
>JBJEQS010000047.1:0-3890 GCA_051881875.1 Oscillospiraceae bacterium | reverse complement strand
CGTTTCGCTCTGTCGAGCGACCAAAGGCTTTGCCTTTGGAATCCACCAGCTTTTTGAAAAAAGCTGGACAAAAACTTTTGATTTCGGATTTTGTTTTGTTGGTTCAGTTTGTACCTACCCGACCGCTTTGATAAGGTTGATACTCAAAACCGGCGGCGGCAACTTGCCGCTTGAAAAAAGCTGGGCAAAAACTTTTTCTTTCGGGCTTTATTTACTTATAGCTTTTTTCTTATGGCTCGACCGCTTTGATAAGGTTGATACTCAAAACCAGCGGCGGCAACTTGCCGCTAATTTCTGAGAGTTACAGGCATAAGCAGATATGTAAAGCTGTTGCCCATCATAGGCAGTATTTTTATCGGTCTGTTTCCGCCGTTCATCTGAAGCCTTACCTTATCGGTATCAGCTGCCTTGAGTGCTTCAATGGCAAATCTGTTGTTAAATCCTATTGTAACAGGACTTCCGTTTATATCTACAGCGAGTTCATCGCTGATTTTTCCTATTGCGGTCTGACATGAGATATTAAGCTGACCGTCTGCAAATTCGCATCTGATAGGCGACTTGTTCTTTTCGCTGATAAGCAGAGAACAGCGGTCTAAAGCGTCCATAAGCTCCTTTGTCTTTATTATTATCTCAGTTGTGAAATCAGTAGGTATACTTGACTTGTAGTTGTGGAATTCGCCGTCAAGAAGCCTTGAAAATACAAGATAGCCTGATATGTCAAATATTATATGTCTGCCATTTGTATATATTTCGCAGTGACTTTCATCATCATCATTAAGAAGTCTTGCGGCTTCTGCAAGAGCCTTTGACGGCACTACGAAGCTGTATTTCTCATCGCAGCTGATTTTTTCATTTCTCACAGCAAGTCTGAAGCCGTCAAGAGCGACCATGCTGAAATTTCCGTCCTCATCAATGTCAAAGAGTTCGCCAGTGAGTATAGGCTTGTTGTCATTGACGGATACGGCATATATGGTCTGATTTATCATATTTTTAAGAATACTCTGTGAAATGAATATTGATTTTTCCCTGTCAAAGCCGGGGAGTTCAGGATATTCATCTGCTGAAATTGCTGATACATTGTATTCTGTAAGACCGCAGGCAATTTTAACGTTCATTTTTTCATTTATATCAATGCATACCTCATCGGCAGGCATTTTTCTGATAATCTCATTGAAAAGCCTTGCATTTATGACATACTCACCATCTTCCTCGGATTTTACATTGAGCTGAGTTTTTATGCCGAGTTCGAGGTCATAGCCTGTGAGTTCAAGAATATTGCCTGTAAGCTTTAATTTTATACCCTCGAGTGCAGGTATAGGGGATTTTGAGGAAACTGCCTTTGATACGTTTCCGATAGCCTCGCTTATTTCATTTTTATTGCATACAAATTTCATTATAAATGATGCTCCTTTCTTTTGCGGCAAGTTGTTTCAACATCTTAACAGTTCAAATGTTGAATAATCTTATAGATTTATTCTGTAGGGGCAAACTGCGTTTGCCCGTTATGGTTTAATGGAAATTTGATTGTTAATGTTGTGCGAACGGAGTTCGCACAAACTTTTTTTGGAAAAAGTTTGACAAAAAACTTTTTTGAACGACATTTAGGGCGGGGGCTTTCGCCCCCACACCCCCTTTCGCTGTAAACAGCGACCAAAGGCTTTGCCTTTGGAAACCACCAGCTTTTTGAAAAAAGCTGGGCAAAAACTTTTATTTTCGCTACTTTGCTTAATAAAATCTTTTTTTATCTATCCGACCGATTTTATGCTGACATATGTATTTGTCAGGTAAGTCGCATATAATTGACTGCCTAAAGAAAAATATTAACTAAAAATAGGAGGCGGCAACTTGCCGCTTTCAACATTTAACATTTTATCTGTTGAATGTTGAAAACTATATAATATAAATATATAATATAAATACAGTAGTAGTAATAGGGGGTGTTGAAACTGTTGAAAACTTTTTAAAGCCTTTATTACTGGGCTTTGAGGGCAAAAGTTTTCAACATTGCCATTGTTGAAAACTTGTTGAAAAGTTGAAAACTCTGTTGAAAACAATTTTGAATGTTGAAAGTGTTGAAAGATTGTTGAAAAAATGTTGAAAACCTGTTGAAAGATTTTTTTCGTCAGAAAAGTTTTCAACATTATGTTGAAAACTAAAATGTTGAAAATGTTGAAAACTCATGCAAATCCCATAGATATGCGGTTTGTGGACTGTTGAAAATGTTGAAAACCTGTTGAAAGAATGTTGAAAACTAAGATTATCCTGCCTTGTCCCTTATATTTTTTATGATGTCATCCACAATTTCCCTTAAATTGTCATCTTTTTTCAGATTGGTTTCAATATTATTGATGGCATATACTATTGTTGAGTGGTCACGGCCGCCGAATTCAGTGCCGATTGCCACCAAAGACATTTGAGTTATTTCACGAACAGCGTAAATTGCGACCTTTCGGGCGGTGGAAATTTGTGATGACCTTTTATTCGAACGTATATCATCTATTGTTACTCCGTATACATTTGCGACTTCGCCGATAATTTTTTCGACTGTGATTGGAACAGGCTGGTCATCATTGAGTATATCCCTTATGACGCTCTGAGCCATTGCAACGGAGGGGGCACTTCCGGCGAGATGCTTTAATGCCTTGAGTTTTTTTACAGCACCTTCAAGCTGACGGATATTTGTTTTAAGTCGGTTTGCGATGAATTCGCACACCTCATCGGGTATCATTATATGGAGAAGTTCTGCCTTGCGTCTGATTATTGCCATTCTTGTTTCAAAGTCTGGCGTGGATATATCAGCGATAAGTCCCCATTCAAACCTTGTCCTTATGCGTTCCTCAAGGGTTTTCATATCCTTGGGCGGCTTATCGGAGGTGACAACTATTTGTCTGCCCTCGTGATGCAGTTCATTGAAGGTATGGAAAAATTCCTCCTGAGTGCTTTCCTTGCCGGCTATGAATTGTATATCATCTATAAGCAGAACATCGGCATTGCGGTATTTTTCATGAAATTTTTTTGTATCCTTTTTCATTTTGATGGCGTCAATAAGTTCATTTGCGAAATTTTCGCCTGTTACATACACTACATTGATATTCGGATTATTTTTTTTCATTTCATTTGATATTGCATTAAGCAGATGAGTTTTTCCAAGTCCTGACGGTGCATGGATAAAGAGAGGGTTATAGGTTGTTGCACCGTTGTCCTTTGCAACTGCGGTGCAGGCGGCATAGGCAAATTCATTTGAACGTCCGACTATAAATGTGTCGAAAGTATAGTCATATTCAGCGACTTCAAAGCTTTTTTCGAGCTGCATATGGCGTTCTTCAATCTCATCAAAGCTTACATGGTGCTGAGGCGGATAATCGTCCTCAGATGTATGAATCTGTATTTCCACATCAAAGCCGAGTACTGCATTGAAAGCTTCTGTGAGCAGTTTTTCATAGTTGGTCTGTATTACACTTTTCTGAAATTCTGAAGGAACATAGAGGATAGCCTTGTTGCCATTGAGTTCCTTGGCTTCTATTGGTTTAATCCAGAGGTTATACGCAGCTTCAACGAGATGGCCTTCATTAAGACAATATTTTTTTATTGTATCAAAAACTTCCGCAAAGGAGTTCATGGCAGAACAAAACCTCCCTATCTCAATTACTTATATATTATAGCACAAAACAAAAAATATTTCAAGTATATTTTGCAACCTTTTTCAACCTTTTTCAACCAACCATGCAACCGGTTGGTAACGGTTGCAAACCGGTTGGTAACGGCAAGTTGCCGCCGCCATTTTTCAATATTAGCGGTCGGGTAGGAACAATCCGCACCAATAAAGCAAAATCCGAAAGAAAAAGTTTTTGTCCAGCTTTTTTCAAAAAGCTGGTGGGGTCAAGGGGCAA
>JBJEQS010000046.1:0-3908 GCA_051881875.1 Oscillospiraceae bacterium | reverse complement strand
CATTTTATGTTAAAATCAATAATCTGTGAAAGATTTCTGATGATTTTACCGCATACATGGATTTTGAATTAGTTAAATTTTGTTAAAAAATCTGCTGAAATTAAACATTTCTATTCTTTAGGGGCAAAAAAAGCTTATGCAAATGAAGTTCAGCAACTTGCCGCCGTATTCTTGACGTATTAAAAATAAAATGTTAAAATTATATTAAAAATATGAAAGGAATGAAAATATGGGACCGTATTCTTATCGTGTAATTAAAATTGACGGCGATTATGCTGTGCTTCTGCGTACGGATATTCCGACAGATGACACAATTCTCGTGGCACTTGCACTTCTTCCGGAGGGTACTGATACAGGCTCAAATCTTATATGGGAAAACCTTGTATATACTCTTTGCGACTGATTTCCCCTTATTATTCATAAATCATTTACAATCTTGGTATATACATTTATCATTTTAGATGATATAATATAATTAAAAGTATTATTGAAAGGACAGGTGTTCAATGAATCAGGAAATTATTGAAAAAGCAAGAAAAATTCTGTCAAAAAAGGATTTAAGCGATATGCCTTACAAATTCGCTGTTCAGGTTAATCTGACAGGCAGAATATCAGGCGTTTTATATGTTGAAGTTCTTGATGGCAAACTCTCTGTTGAACCATATGAATACATAGACAGAGATGCTTCCGTAAGTCTTAACAAGACTGCTCTTGACCAGATTCTTTCAGGAAAGCTCAGCATTGATGATGCTCTTTCAAGCAAGAAAATTATCATTGACGGCGATGCAGAAGCACTTCTTCAGCTGAAAAAGCTTTTTTAATCAGAAACATTTTTCCGCATAAGGATAAAGAAAATAACGCCTGTTCCTTATAAGGATATCAGGCGTTATTTTTATACACATATTTATTTATCTATGCTGTAATTATATACCATTGCAAAATTCTTTTCAATAACATACCGATTACATATTGTTTCACTTTGTTTACAACAATTACAGCATTTAATAATTTATAATTCATGGTTAATATACAGATAATAAATATCAATTATGAATTATCAATTCTCTTAATATACGAGGTGCTTTTTATATGAAAGACGGATTTGTTAAAATTGCCTGTGCAACGCCTGATATACACGTTGCAGACTGCGATTACAATGCAAAGCAGATTATAAAGCTTATAAATGAAGCCGCTGAAAAGGGAGCAAAGCTTATAGCATTCCCCGAACTCTGCATAACAGGCTATAACTGCGGAGATTTGTTTTTGCAGGATTTGCTTATAAAATCAGCCGCTGATGCGGTTCTAAAAATAGTTGAGGAAACAAAAAATCTTGATATAGTTTCAATCGTGGGAGTTCCTGCGAGATGCAATAATAAACTATATAACTGTGCGGCAGTAATAACAGATGACTGGTTTGAACTTATTCCGAAAAAAAATATACCAAATTATTCGGAATTCTATGAGGCAAGACATTTTACAGCCGCAAAGGAGGTTGATGATTTTCAGGATTGTGAATATCTCAATAAATCTCTGTCAGTAGATTGCGTTTTCCGTTGTCATTCAATGAATTGTTTTTCGTTCGGTGTTGAGATATGCGAGGATTTATGGGTGGGCGATACTCCGTCTGTAAAACTTGCAAAGCAAGGTGCTAATCTTATTGTAAATCTTTCATGCAGTGATGAGATTATCGGAAAAGCTGATTACAGACGCACCATTATAAAAGCAAAATCGGGAAGCCTTTTATGTGCATATGCATATGCAGATGCAGGTATCGGCGAAAGTACCACCGATATGGTTTTTGCAGGTCATAATATCATAGCTGAAAACGGCTCAATAATCGCTGAATCGGAACGCTTTAAAAATCAGATTATCTATGCTGATATTGATTTCAGAAAAATCGAATGTGAAAGAAGCCGTTCAAATACATTTGAAAATCTGTCCGAAGATTATGTACATTATTTCGATACTGAATTTACTGAAACTAAGCTTGAACGATATTTTCCGCAGAAACCGTTTGTTCCGAGCAGCCGTGATGATTTGGCTAAACGCTGCAACGAGATAAGCAGAATTCAGGCTGTAGGACTTATGACAAGACTAAGGCATATCGGCTGTAAAAATGCTGTTATAGGACTTTCGGGAGGACTTGACTCAACTCTTGCTCTGATAGTTACTGTAAATGCGTTTGATATGCTGGGACTTGACAGAAAGGGCATAATCGCTGTAACAATGCCATGCTTCGGCACTACTGACAGAACTTATAACAATGCCTGTGAACTTGCCAAATCCTATGGTGCAACTCTTGTTGAAATAAATATAAAAGACAGCGTAAGACAGCATTTCAAGGATATAGGGCATGATGAAAATATACATGATGTAACTTATGAAAATTCTCAGGCAAGAGAACGCACACAGATTCTCATGGACATTGCCAATCAGAAAAACGGAATAGTTATCGGTACAGGCGACCTTTCGGAGCTTGCACTCGGCTGGGCAACTTATAATGGCGACCATATGTCAATGTATGCCGTAAATGCGTCTGTTCCGAAAACTCTTGTGAGATACCTTGTTTCATATGAGGCTGATATAAGAGAGGGAAAATTAAAGGATATTCTGCTTGATATACTCGATACTCCGGTAAGCCCTGAACTTCTTCCACCGGAGGAAAATGGCGATATTGCTCAGAAAACAGAGGATATAGTAGGACCATATGAACTGCATGATTTCTTCCTTTACTATATGCTCAGATTTGGATTTTCGCCGTCAAAAATTTTCAGAATTGCTGAATATTCATTCAGAGGAACATATACACCCGATATTATTCTGAAATGGGAAAAGACATTTTACAGACGCTTTTTCTCACAGCAGTTCAAGCGTTCATGTCTGCCGGACGGTCCAAAGGTCGGAAGTGTTACGCTGTCACCGAGAGGAGATTTCAGAATGCCGAGTGATGCTTCATCTGCTTTATGGCTGAATGAACTTGATAAAATTCAATTATAAAGATGCAAAACATCTTTAATTATAAACATTAAAAAAATTTTCGGAGGTACAATTATTATGACTTACAAGGAAAGCTTTATCAGATTTATGACAGAATGCGGAGTTCTCACATTTGGTGATTTCACTCTCAAAAGCGGCAGAAAAGCACCGTATTTTGTAAACACAGGAAACTATAAGACAGGTATGCAGCTTGCAAAGCTTGGTGAATACTATGCAGCCTGCATACAGGAAAACAATGTTGAAGCAGAAACTCTTTTCGGACCTGCATACAAGGGAATTCCGCTTGCAGTGGCTTGCAGTATCGCTCTTTATAATAAGTATGGAAAAGATGTAAATTACTGCTTTGACCGCAAGGAAGCCAAAGACCACGGCGAAGGCGGAGTTATTGTCGGCAAGAAGCTTACTGACGGTGAAAAGGTTGTTATCATTGAAGACGTTATCACAGCCGGAACAGCCATAAGACAGGTACTTCCGATACTCAAGGCCAATGCAGATGTTGATATTACCGGAATGATTATTTCCGTTGACAGAATGGAAAAGGGCAAGGGTGAACTCTCCGCAGTACAGGAAGTCAAGAATGAATTCGGCATTTCAATATATCCGATTGTAACAATCAATGATATTATTCAGGCTATAAAGGACGGAATAATTGAGGGCAAAGAATATCTTGACAAGATGATTGAATACAGAAATACTTACGGCGTTGAATATTAGGCGGCAACCTGCCTCAAGTTTTTTGGCAACCTTTTTATAAAAAAGTTTGGTCGGCTTTCAGCCGCCTGATGAGTTCTATGACAAACAAAATAATTAACGTGAGTTCGATAACCCAAAGAAAAAGTTTTGGTCAAGCTTTTTTAAAAGCTTGCGGTTTCCAAAGGCAGAGCCTTTGGTCGCTCGAATGAGCGAAATGG
>JBJEQS010000045.1:0-3915 GCA_051881875.1 Oscillospiraceae bacterium | reverse complement strand
TTTCAACTGTCTGGGACAATATCAAAAACTTCATTTCAACGGGTCAGCTTGACATCAAAGGCACAGTTTCAGAAACATGGAACGCAGTTTCTGACGGAGTGAAAAATACTGTAAATTCCATCAAGGATTCTGTATCATTAGTATGGAATTCAATGCCTGATTCTGTCAGAAATTCAATGAATACAATCAAAGACAATGTTCTCAGTGTATGGGATAATGTCAGAAACGGAGTCAGCGACAGGCTCGGAGGAATCCGTGATGCAGTTTCAAATGCCATGAACAGCACACAGAATACAGTTATTGACAAGGTGAATTCATCGTGGTCATGGGGACGTGACCTTATGCAGAATCTTGTAAACGGCATCAACTGGATGATAAATGACCTTTACAATGCTGTATGTGATGTTGCAAATCTGATATGGGAATATCTGCATTTCTCCGTTCCTGAAAAAGGACCTCTCACATCTGTAAACAGCTGGATGCCCGACTTTATGGAAAATCTGGCTGATGGCATAAACAAAAGCAAAAAGATTGTAGCCAAAGCAGTTGAAAGCGTGGCGGAATCAATGCAGATTACAGCAAATGCTGACATCGGATTTAATGGAATGACCTCACCAATGAAAGACAGAAGTCATTTAGGAACAGTTATCAATAATTACAATAATGATAACAGCCGTACAGTAAATCAGACCAATAATAGTCCGAAATCACTGTCACGGCTGGAAATTTACAGGCAGACGAGGAATGCTTTAGGAACATAAGTTTATTTTTGGCGTTTTTTATTTCTTCTATATACATCTCTTATAAGTGCATAACAGATTAGATTGGTTATTAATTCAATAACATTATTATCATGGAAAGACCATAAACAATCTATTGGGAGTGAGCCAAAGTAAAACTTATTTCCGTCTATTAAATCTGGTGCAATTTCTTCTACTAAAGATTGTAGTTCGGATATTTTTCCACTTCCAATGTTGCCAATTGCTATCTTTCCATGATGATAAAAATCACAAATACCATCGTGAATTATCAGATTATCTTCAAGGACTAATTGTAGAGAATGATGTGAACCTTCTTCATTATCAATAGCTACATTTAAAACTGTTTTTTCAATATCTGATGAATAACTTCCATATGTAGATATAGCAAAGGAAACAAATTCAGTATTTCCATTAAAATCTATTAAAAATGATCTGTATGGACCTGAAAATATACCACCTGAATGATTACCATAACTCAGCATACGAACTCCGTAATCTTTAATAATAGTAAACATTCCATAGTGACCAGTTGGAATACATATACGATAGTCAAGAAAACATTCTAACAAATTGTATGCTGGAAGAGCAATTTCTTTCGGTGTCATAGGGCTTATATGCTCATCATATTCACCATTCTTGATACACAACTTTAGTGAATCAAATGAAAGCCTTTCAGGGTAATCACCAAAATCATATTCTATATATTCTCCTGCTAATATTTCTTTATATGTTGGAATCTCAGCCAAACGAATATATTCATTAGACTTATTGTCATATTTAAAGCATTGTGTAACGTAACCATTTGAAGCAATCGCATAATCAGCTTCTATTTCATCACAATAAGTAAATACTTGATTTAATGTTATTTCAGAAATAGGAACTTCAGGTGCTTTGCATTCTATAATACAAAGCGGATACGCATATCCATCTTTATCATTCCCTTGAATTATTATATCCGCTCTTCTTTTGGATTTACTTCCATAATGAGATAAATGTTCCTCTTCGGTTATAAGTCTGTCAGGAACTTTAAGTTCCTCAAGAATAAAGTTAATCCATTTTTGACGAACTGTTTCTTCGGGTGTTACTTGAATCAGCTTTTTTCTAATAGGGTCAAGGTAATAAGATTTATTATCACGTTTATATATCTCAGGTGTTTTTTGCTTATCAAAGATAAATTCCACATTAATCCCTCCAATAATTGATTTATATGTCCAGTATATCATAGAAATTATAATCCGTCAAATGAAAGGAAGTGATACTCATTGTTCTATACTCTAATCCTCGAAAACGAAACAGGTCAGCAAATAGACCTCTCAAAAACAGCAAACAGGTTCATGTTCTCAAAAATCGAAGGACTGAATCCGCCCGCAGGAACTATAAGCACATCAAGCTATGCAGGAATGGACGGCAGTTATCTCAATAATGCCTTTATCGAAAAGCGAAATGTGGTTATTCCTTTTGAGATGCGTGGGTGTGGTGTTGAAAAAAGACGGCATGAACTGTATAAAATAGTCAAGCCGTCACGATATATCAAGATTTATTACTCCACAAAAAACATCTCTGTATATGCCGAGGGTATCGTTGAAACCTGCGAAATGGAGAACTTCGAGATGCTGACCAAGGGACAAATATCCATTATCTGCCCTGATATTTACTGGTATTCAACTGAAACTCAGATTGCTGAATATTCGCAAATTATCGGTGCTTTTCACTTCGTTTTCCCTGATGATGACAAGCCGTTTCCGCTTGGAAAGTACAATTCAAAAAATATGATGACTATTTTCAATGACGGAGATGAAGTCGGATTTATGGTTGAAATCAGCGGAGGGCCTGCGACAAATCCGACCATTTATAATGCTGACACTGATGAATATATGCAGATTCAAGGCGAAATACAGGACGGCGATATTATCCGAATTTCCACAAAAACGGGCAGTAAAACTGTTACTTTGGAAAGAGAGGGTGTGACTATGAATATCATCAATCGTATGGTTTCCGGTTCAACATGGCTTACTTTAAGACCCGGAGAAAATAAATTCTATCTTCGTGCATCAGGAGGTGTTTCAAATCTGAAAGTAAAGCTGATACACAGAAATGCTTATCTGGGGGTGTAATATGCAGATTGAAGTTTACAATATGAAATTTATTGATAAAGCACTGACCATAACCCTTGAAGCAGTATGCGATACATTTTCAAGTCTTTTATGGGATGTGGAATTTTATCAGTGTGGAAGTTTTGAGGTTTATATATCAGCATCACCGAGAAATATTGATATTTTTCAGACAGGCAGAATTGTTGCAAGAGATGATGACAAGGAGCATTTCGGACTTATTGAATCTTTGGAAATACAGACAGATGCAGAAGACGGCGACTATCTCATTGTGAGAGGTCGCTTTTTGATGTGTCTGCTTGAAAGAAGAATTATCTATCCGACAATCAGCATAACCGATGAAACTTCCTATTCTGACATTGTGCATATGGCTGTAAAGCAAAATGCAATGGAAACTGAAAGCAGAATTATTCCTGGTTTAAAAATAGGAGCAGTTCAGGGAGATTGCTGGAATAAGCATACCAAATTGCAGGTAAGCTATGATAATCTTATGGAATGGATTTATAAAATCTGTGAGAAAATCGGCGGTACTGCAAATATACGTCTTTCAAAAATAGCTGATGAACAATATGAAATGGTACTTGAACTTTCACAAGGCTCTGACAGAAGTATCATGCAGTCGGATAATCCACATATCATATTTTCAGACAGTTATACAAATCTGCTGTCATTCACATATTCCTCAGATATTTCATTGCAGAGAAATTTTGCATATATACTTGGTCAGGGAGAAGGCGATGAAAGAAAAAGAACGGTATATTTTGATGGTGATGAGCCTTTGTTTCTTGACCGCTATGAAATATATGTTGATGCAAAGGATATTTCAGAAGAACAGGCAGATGGTGAAACCCGAACGATTACGGAAGAACAGTATCTTGAACTGCTGAAAGAACGTGGCAAACAGAATATAATTCTTCCGCTGACAGCATCAGAATCACAGATTGCAGTACAGTCAACGCAATTCAGATATAATGCGGATTATTTTGTCGGGGATTATGTAACAGTGGAACATCGCAGGTTTGGTCTGCGACAGAATAAAATAC
>JBJEQS010000044.1:0-3935 GCA_051881875.1 Oscillospiraceae bacterium | reverse complement strand
AAAGCCGCCCAACCTTTTTTATAAAAAGGTTGCCAAAAAACTTTTTGGAACGATTAAAGGGCGGGGGCTGCCGCCCCCACACCCCCATTTCGCTCATTCGAGCGACCAAAGGCTCTGCCTTTGGAAACCGCAAGCTTTTGAAAAAGCTTGACCAAAACTTTTGTTTGTCGAACTCACATTATTTTAAAAATTGATTTGCGTGTTGGGAAAGTTTGTGCCCCTTTTTTAGTCAATATTTTTCTTTGCGACAATCAATTATATGCGAATTACCTGACAAATAGCCATATATCAGCATAAAAGCGGTCGGGTAGGTATAAACCGCACTAATTGAGAAAAGCAACGAAAATAAAAGTTTTTGCCCAGTTTTTTTCAAAAAGCTGGCGGCAACTTGCCGCAAAATAATTTTAATAATTCGTAAATAAAATTATATAAACCTATTGACAAATTAAATAAATCTGCTATAATATTATTAAGGACGAAAGAGGTGATTCAATTGAAGAAAAGTGTTTACAGCCTTGTGCTTATGGACGATGTAGTCGAGGCTATCGACAAATTAGCCTATTCCATGAATACAAGCCGTTCCAATCTCATAAATCAGATTTTAGCCGAAAAGGTCTGCTGTATCACTCCCGAAAAACGTATGAAAAGTATTCTCGACCAGATTGAAAGCCTTATGACAGGCGAATGTTATCAGATTCAGAACCATCAGTCAGACGCAATGCTTTCCATAAAAAGTCCGGTGAGATACAGATACCGTCCGACTGTAAGGTACTGCGTGGAATTATGCCGAAATCCCGAAAATTATCTCGGTACTCTCAGAGTTTCATTCCGTACCCAGAGTATTCAGCTTATCAATGCTGCAACCGATTTTTTCATACTCTGGTCAAAAATTGAAACCGCCAATATCGGCAGATACTTCCCTGACGGCATACCGTTTGAAATTGATAACGGAAAATATTCAAGAAAATTTACAGCCATAAGCAGTACCGAACAAAATACAGGCATAGCTATTGCCGAGTATATAAAAATTATGGACAAATGCTTAAAGCTTTATTTTTCAGATGAAAACAGTGATGAAATCATAAATTCTATGGATAATATATATGTTTCCTATTTAAACGGAAATAATCTTATTATCTGATTGTTTTAAGGGGGATTTGCTTTATGAATGCACAGAAATTTACTCAGAAATCAATTGAAGCCGTTCAGGAGGCTCAGAATATTGCCATTGAATACAGCAATATGAATATTGAACAAGTTCATCTTTTCTATGCAATGCTTCGTCAGCAGAATGGCCTTGCTGCTCAGCTATTGCAGAAAATGGGCGTTGATGTCAATGCTGTTGAAACTTCAGCTGAAAAGGCTGTAAGTAAGCTTCCTAAGGTAACAGGAAGCGGCAGAAAGGCTGATACGGTATATATCAGCCAGAGCGTTGACAAGGCCCTTACAGCCGCTGAAAAGCTTGCTGAAAATATGAATGATGATTATGTTTCAATCGAACATATCATGATGATGCTTATTGAAAATCCTGACAGCGATTTAAAGGATATTTTCAGAATGTACGGCATTGATAAAAATAAATTTATGACGGCTTTGCAGTCCGTAAGAGGAAATACAAGAGTTACCAGTCAGAATCCTGAGGAAACTTATGACGCTCTTAAAAAATATGGTCAGGATTTGGTTGAACTCGCAAAAAATAACAAGCTCGACCCTGTTATCGGCCGTGACAGCGAAATCCGTAACGTTATAAGAATTCTCTCAAGAAAGACAAAAAATAATCCGGTGCTTATCGGTGAACCGGGTGTCGGAAAAACTGCCATTGCAGAAGGTCTTGCTCTGAGAATTGTAAGAGGCGATGTTCCTGACAGCCTTAAAGACAGAAAAGTTTTCTCTCTCGATATGGGTGCATTGGTTGCAGGTGCTAAATACCGTGGTGAATTTGAGGAACGTTTCAAGGCTGTTTTGCAGGAGATAAAAAAATCTGACGGAAAAATCCTGCTTTTCATTGATGAACTTCATACAATCGTAGGTGCAGGAAAAACCGATGGTGCTATGGACGCAGGCAACCTCTTGAAGCCTATGCTTGCAAGAGGTGAACTCCACTGTATCGGTGCTACTACTCTCAATGAATACAGACAGTATATTGAAAAAGACCCTGCACTTGAAAGACGTTTCCAGCCTGTTATGGTAAATGAGCCTACTGTTGAGGATACAATATCCATACTCCGTGGTCTGAAAGAAAGATATGAGGTATTCCACGGCGTAAAAATTCAGGACAGTGCATTGATTTCCGCCGCTGTTCTCTCAAACAGATATATCTCCGACAGATTTCTTCCTGACAAGGCTATCGACCTGATTGATGAAGCCTGTGCTGTTATCAAAACAGAAATAGACTCCATGCCGACTGAACTTGATGAAATTTCAAGAAAGATTATGCGTCTTGAAATTGAGGAAACTGCACTCAAAAAAGAGGACGACAAGGTTTCTCAGGAACATCTTGAAGAAGTCCGCAAGGAAATTGCACAGCTTCGTGATGAATTCAATACAATGAAACTCCGCTGGGAAAATGAAAAGAATGCCATTACAAAAATTCAGGGATTGCGTGAGGATATTGAAAAAATCAATGGTGAAATTGCAAAGGCTGAAAGAGAATATGACCTCAATAAAGCCGCTGAACTCAAATACGGCAAACTCCCTGAATTACAGAAACAGCTTGAAGAAGAAGAAAAAATCGCCGAACAGGCAAAGAGTGGAAATTCACTCCTCAGGAATAAGGTTACTGATGAGGAAATTGCCCGTATCATAGGCAGATGGACAGGTATTCCTGTTTCAAAACTGATGGAAAGCGAACGTGAAAAACTTCTCTCAATGGAGGATATACTCCACAAGCGTGTTATCGGTCAGAATGAGGCTGTTGAAAAAGTTTCGGAAGCTATACTCCGTTCAAGAGCAGGTATTCAGAATCCTAATCAGCCTATTGGTTCATTCCTTTTCTTAGGTCCTACCGGTGTAGGTAAAACAGAACTTGCAAAGGCTCTTGCTCAATGTCTTTTTGATGATGAAAAGAATATTGTCAGAATTGATATGAGCGAATATATGGAGAAATATTCTGTAAGCCGTCTGATTGGAGCTCCTCCCGGATATGTAGGCTATGAGGAAGGCGGTCAGCTCACTGAAGCTGTACGCAGAAAACCATACTCCGTTGTACTCTTTGATGAAGTTGAAAAGGCTCACCCTGATGTATTCAACATCATGCTGCAAATTCTTGATGACGGCAGAATAACCGATTCACAGGGCAGAACTGTTGACTTCAAGAATACTATCATAATCCTCACATCAAACCTCGGCTCACACTATATACTTGACGGCATTAAAGACGGTGAAATCACTGATGAAGCAAGGAGCAAGGTTGATGAACTGCTGAAAACACATTTCCGTCCGGAATTCCTCAACCGTCTTGATGAGATTGTATACTACAAGCCTTTGCAGAAATCAGAGATTATACACATTGTCAACCTTATGCTTGATGATGTTCAGAAGCGTCTTGATGACAAGCAGATTACACTCACACTTACAGACGCCGCAAAGGAATTTATCGTTGAAAACGGCTTTGATGCGGAATTTGGTGCAAGACCTCTCAAGAGATATATTCAGAGGACAGTTGAAACAAGTCTTGCAAGAAAGCTTATCGCTGAAAATCCTGCACCTGATACCGAGCTTATAATTGATGTGGTAAATGATGAACTGAAATTTGTGGATAAAATAAATCTGATGAAATAAAAACGTGAATTTGATAACCAAAAGTTTGTGCGAACGCAGTTCGCAGAACATAAACAATAAAATTCCAAGTAAACACAAAAGGGCGACCAATGGTCGCCCTTTTGCTGATATTTCATATCAGCAAATTTTGCGAACTACGTTCGCACAAACTTTTT
>JBJEQS010000043.1:6983-17316 GCA_051881875.1 Oscillospiraceae bacterium | reverse complement strand
TTCTACTTTCATATCTCTATTATATCATATTTTTTCTATGAGAACAAGTTCTTATATTATTTCACAGTTTCAAAAGTAATCTGAATGGAAAGCATATTTTCTTTTTTTACTGCGATTGCCTGTGCATTCTGTTTTTCGGCGAGCATTTTCACTATATAAAGTCCAAGACCTGCACCGCCGTTATAATTCCGTTTGTTTCCCTGATAAGCACGTCTGAATATATTTTCCATGTCAAAATTATTTTCCGTTCCGATATTATTTTCAAAGCATATTGTACATTTGCTGTCATGCTCAGTTATTTTCACATTAAACCACCCGTCTGAATATCTGAATATGTTATTCAGCAGATTTCCGAACATTCTGTTCAGCATATGCTCATCAGCCATGATAAATATACTTTTTTCCGGAAAATCTATTCGTGGCATTAAGCCGCTTCCGGATATTATCGCCTCATTATCCGCTATAAACTGAATTACCGCCGCTGTTGCATCAATTCGGCATAGTGAGGAAAAATTCATATCGCTTTCAAGTACAGCAAGTTCAAAAAAGTCCTCTGTCAAGTATCTCAGTTCATCAGCCTTGACATTGCATATATCAACTGCTCTGACTGCATTCTCTGTAAGACTGCAATCATTTTTCAAAAGCTGAAGATTTCCTTTTATAACTGTAAGCGGAGTTCTTATGTCATGTGCTATATTGGATATGGACTGTTTTATGCTTTTTTCAGCAAGTACCGCTTTCATTTTGAGATTTTTCTGATAATCAAGGCTACGGTTAAGTTCCGCTGCCATATCAGTTAACTCTTTATCAAAAAGCGATACTGTAATCTGCTTGCTGTATTCCATATCACGATTGGATATGAGTTCTTTTTTTATTTTTTGTATCTCTTTTCTGAGCATAAAGATATACAAGGCGAGAAATATGCATAATATAATGCTGATAATCGTCAGAATATGCAATATTATTCCTCCTTCATTCTGTAGCCTATGCCCCATACTGTTTCAATAAAATCATGTCCGGATATTTTTTTCAGTTTGCTTCTTAAATTGCTTATATGGACATTTATTGTGTTATCTTCATAGTAATATGTTTCCTGCCATACGGATTCATAAAGATTGGCTTTGGTATAAACTTTTTCGGGATATTTCATAAACAGCTTCAGCAAGCTTAATTCTTTCGCAGTAAGCCGTATTATCTGACCGTTATAACTTGCATAATTCCCGTCATCGCTCAGTTTAAGACCATCTGATGACGATATGTCATCATCAGAAACAACATTCCCTGTACGGCGGAGTATTACCTCGATACGCACAAGCACTTCATTCAGGTCAAATGGTTTTATTATGTAATCATCAGCACCGATTTTTAAGGCTTCAAGGCGTGTTTCAAGCATGGATTTCGCTGAAATAACTATAACAGGAGTATCGGAAAATTTTCTTAGCTCTCTGATTAGTTCATCGCCTTCTTTATATGGGAGCATTATATCCATAAGTATAATATCAAATTTCTGATTTTTTATTAAAGCCGAAGCAATATTTCCGTCCATTGCCCTTGTAACCGAAAAGCCATTGCTTTCAAGAAATGAAGCAAGTATTTCGGATATATGAGTATCATCTTCAACAATCAGTATGTGTCTTTCCATATTTTTCTCCTTAATGTATGGCTGAAGTTTTTATACCCACACATTTTATAATATAAATTCATTATATCATTATCAATTCAATTATGCAATAATGCTTATATAAAATACAGGGTTTTTGAATGAGTTAAATTTTTGTTAACAAATTTTCTGAAATTAAACATTTCTGCTTTGTAGGGGCGACCATCGGTCGCCCGTTGTGGTTTATTGGAAATTTTGGGCGGGCGACCATTGGTCGCCCCTACAGAAATAAATCTATTGAAACTGTAATATTCATTTGTTCATGATTTGTTTACTTATTCAAAAACCATGATATAAAATATTGAATTAATTAACATTTTATGATATAATAAAAATACTGATATTATAAGGAGGCATAAAAATGAAAAAAGTTGAAGTTGTAAATGAAACTGATGAGCAGGAAGGTCAGAAAGGACTGGAAATTCTTGATAAGCTTTATGATGCTGCAATAAAGGGACTGCCTGCTTCAAAAGCAGCTGATGAACTTGCAATGGATTATCTTTCCAGACATAACAATAATGCAGATAAAGCGGCTGATGACCTTATAGTAAATCAGATTGCAAAATGCAGTGCCACAGGATTTTTAACAGGTCTGGGAGGAATTATAACACTGCCGATAACTATTCCGGCTGATGTAGGCTCATGCCTTTATGTGCAGATAAGAATGATTGCGGCAATAGCTGTTATGGGCGGATATAATCCGCATGATGACGCTGTAAAAACCATGGTATATACAACGCTCCTTGGCATAGAACTCGGAAATATTCTGAAACAGGTCGGTGTTGCCACTGCAAATAAGCTTGCAGTCAGTGCATTGAAAAAATTACCCGGAAAAGTTCTTGTAAAAGTAAATCAGAAGCTGGGATTCAGATTCATAACAAAATTCGGACAAAAAGGAGTAATAAATCTTGTAAAGGCAGTTCCTTTTGTCGGAGGAGTCGTAAACTCAGCATTTGACGGCACTGAAACAAAACTCATTGCCAACAGGGCTGTAAAGAATTTTATTCATAATGATGTATTATAAATAATATACGGAGGAATATCATGGAATACTGGGATATATATAATTCAGAAAAGAAGCCTACCGGAAGAACTATGAAACGAAATGACTGGTGTCTTAAAGAAGGTGAATATCATCTCACTGTACTCGGAGTAATCAAAAGAAAAAGCGATGGAAAATTCCTTATAACTCAGCGTGCAATGACAAAAGCATGGGCGGCAGGTCACTGGGAGGTTTCAGGCGGCGGCGTCATGGCAGGCGAAACGTCCGAACAGGCTGTAATGAGAGAAGTCCTTGAGGAAACAGGTCTTGATGTATCATCTGCCGAAAAGGAACTTTTTCTTACATATAAGCGTGAAAATCCCGATGAGGGCGATAATTATTTTGTTGATGTGTATTTATTTACCCTTGAATTCAGTGAAAGCGATGTAAAACCTCAGGAAAGAGAAACTCTCGGTTTCAGAATGGCATCACATGAGGAAATAAAGGAAATTGCTGACAGGGGAGAATTTCTGCATTACAACAGTATAAAGGCTGTATTTGATAAATAAAGAACGTGAATTCGACAGATTTATTTTTGCAGGGGCGACCATTGGTCGCCCGTCTTAGTTTACTGGGAATTTCAGCCGCCTGATAAAATTTCCAATAAACAATAACAGGCGACAAATGGTCGACACTACAAAAATAATTCGTCGAACTCATTTTATGTAACGTGAATTCAAACTGTTATACAAATTAGTATCATTATCTTTATGTGTTTTGATAATAGCGTTTTTATAATATATATGGTATAATAAAATGTATGTCTTTTGCAAAAAATTTAAAAGGAGAATTTTAATGAAAAAAAGATTTTCTTTATATCTGCTTGTCATGTTAATGATATTGAATGTATTTTTTATGACAGGCTGCGGCAGTGAAAAATCAGCTGTTCCGCCTTCAGATGTTGCTTCAGCCGCTGACCTCCCCGGCAAGAAAATCGGTGTTCAGCTTGGAACTACCGGTGATATATATGCCTCCGATTATGAGGAGGAAGGTTCGGTAATTGAACGATATTCCAAAGCATCTGATGCTGTACAGGCTTTAAAACAGGGAAAGATTGACTGTATAATTCTTGATGAACTCCCTGCGAACTCATTCGTTTCACTCAATTCCGACCTTTCAATACTTGATGAAGTGTTTATCGAGGAAGAATATGCAATATGCATTTCAAAGGAAAACAGTGAACTCAAGGAAAAAATTAATGATGCCATTACCGAGATAAAGGAAAACGGAATACTTGAAAGTATAAACAATAATTATATCGGTGACAGTACAAAGGGACTTTCGCCGTATATTCCCGATGAAACTATCGAGCGTACAAACGGTACGCTTCATATGGCTACAAATGCCGCATTTGAACCGTATGAATACATAGAAAACGGTGAAATTACGGGCATTGACATTGATATTGCATATGCCATATGCGATATACTTGGAATGGAACTTGAAATTGATAATATTGAGTTTGATGCAATAATTAATTCCGTACAGTCCGGAAAATCAGATGTAGGCATATCAGGTATGACCGTAACCGAGGACAGATTAAAAAGCATCGACTTTACCCAGTCATATACCACCACAAGACAGGTTATAATCGTTCGCAATGGAAATGCTGCACATGGTATGGCTATTTCCGAAAAAATCCATAATAATTTTATAAAGGACGACCGATGGAAATATATAACCAATGGTCTTGCAACTACGCTTATTATAAGTTTTTGTGCAGTAATTGCCGGACTTATCCTTGGATTCCTTATCGCAATCATAAGGAGTACCTGCGACAAGACAGGCAAATGCCGGCTGCTCAATGCACTGCTTAAACTCTATCTCACTGTAATCCGTGGTACGCCAACCATGATTCAGCTGCTTATAATCTACTATGTAATATTTGCTTCAACAAATGTAAACAAGATTATTGTTGCTGTAATTGCATTCGGTCTTAACTCGTCAGCATATATTGCTGAAATAATCCGTTCAGGCATAATGTCCATAGACAACGGACAGTCCGAAGCCGGCAGAAGTCTTGGATTTTCATTTTCACAGACCATGTTTTATTTTATTCTTCCTCAGGCAGTAAAAAATGTTCTTCCTGCACTCTGCAATGAATTTATCGTGCTTATAAAGGAAACCTCCATTTCAGGATATATCGGAATAATGGACTTGACAAGAGGCGGTGACTACATCAGAAGCCGTACATATGAAGCATTTCTGCCGCTTATCGCCGTTGCAATTGTGTACCTTATAATAGTTGTACTGCTTACATGGCTTGTTTCAAAACTTGAAAGGAGATTGAAGAAAGATGCCGGATAATAATGTTATGATACATACCGAAAATCTTGAAAAGCATTTTGGCTCTCTAAAGGTTTTAAACGGTATAACCACTGATATAAAAAAGGGAGAAGTTGTAGTTATATTAGGCCCGTCCGGCTGCGGGAAATCAACTTTTCTCCGTTGTCTTAATCTGCTTGAAGAAATAGACGGCGGAAAGATATTTCTTGATGGAAAGGATATAACTGCTCCTAAGGTTAACATTAACAAAGAACGTGAAAAGATGATGATGGTATTCCAGCATTTCAATCTTTTTCCGCATATGACCATACTTGACAACCTGACGATTGCACCAAGAAAATTAAAGCATATGTCCCGTGAGGAAGCTGAAAAGAAAGGTATTGAACTGCTTGAGCGTGTAGGATTAAAGGATAAGGCAAACTCATATCCGTCACAGCTTTCGGGAGGACAGAAACAGCGTGTTGCAATATGCCGTGCATTAGCCATGAATCCGGAGGTAATACTTTTTGATGAGCCTACATCAGCTCTTGACCCTGAAATGGTTGGAGAGGTTCTTGATGTAATGAAAAATCTTGCTAAAAGCGGTATTACTATGATATGCGTTACTCATGAAATGGGATTTGCAAAGGAAGTTGCTTCAAGAGTAATGTTTCTTGATAAAGGAATTATCGCTGAGGACGGAACTCCTGACGAGATTTTCAATAATCCGAAGCATCCGAGATTAAAGGAATTCCTTTCAAAGATTATATAAAATTATGCGTGGGCGACCGTTTATTGGTCGCCCACAATGTTGATATAAACGCAATTTCTCAGTTCATTTCATAAATAAATTCAAGTGCCTTTTCAAGAGCATAATCCCTGTTCTCGCTGAATATTGCATTGACAGCATCTTCATCAAACGGAATTATTATATCCGCATCATCTCCGCTTTCAAAGTCCTTGCCGGAATCTATGAATACTGTTCCGTCCTGATTGAGCATAAGAGAACCCGAAAAGGAAATATATCCGCTTTCCAGATTTACAATGCCTACGCCCTGTGCTGAACCATTAGGCTCTGTAAATCCCATTACTGTAACATTTTTCATGCCACTCATTATCATTGCACAATGGTCAGCGGCACTTACACTGTTGGAATTCACAAGTATTACAATCGGATTTCCGCACCATATATCCTCGCCTGTGAAATAATTGTCACAGGCTTTTGCATATTTCTGTGTATCCTCATTATAGATGTAGCCGCCTGTCTTATCACTCCATAAAGCATCAGAGGAATAGTAATGTTCACCCTTTTCACCCAGCAGTTCACCAAGAGCCATTACAAGCCGTCCGTCACCGCCGCCATTGTTTCTCATATCAATTATAAGATTGGTATATCCGCTGTCAAGATAGTTCTGTAAATTCTGTTTAAGCGTTATTTTCATATTGGAATAATCCGAATTTTCATTCGATTCCGAATCATACATCATCATTTTCAGACGCAGGCATACTGTCTTTTCATCAATTTCTTTCCATTGAAAATGTCCCATATCAACGCCCTTGCAGAGAATATCAGATGTATCATAAAATCTCTCGTTTCCATCTTTATATACAGGCACTTCAAGACTTCTTTCATTGCCGTCATCATCAATATATGACATATTTACAGAATCCTGACATAATGCGGAGGCAAATAATCCATAGAAAAATTTCTTGTTGTCTTTATCAGCAAATGTTATATTGTCAAAAAGCGGTGACAATTCAGCCGCTTCCTCTGTTGTCATGCCGTTCCATGATGTTATTACAGTACCATTGTGTATGCCGTTTAGTGCAGGAATACTGTCCTCTGCAACATTTACAGCAACCGTTTTTCCGTCTGAAAGAATCATCATTGAAAAGCCGTAATCCTTAATCCCCATATATTCTGTCGCTTCAACTGCAAGCTCTCTGAATTCCTCGTCATTATTATAGCCATCTGGCATATAGCTTACATGACAATCATTGAATTCAGCACAGAATTTACACCATGCAATATAGTTTGCCGTTTTATCATGATTTCTGTCTGCTTCAGCGAACTGCGGCTGATATTCTTTATAAAGGCTGTCCCAGTCAATGCCTTTATGTTCGGTGAGTACATAATGCTTTTTCATTGTTGAGAATGCCTTTTCAAAATCCTCCGCATAATCGGGAGAACGGTATCCTTTGTTCAGCATACAAACAGGAATTGATACAAGGCATAATGCAGCGGAAATTATGCATGATGTTCTTCTTATTTTAACTGAATCCTTTATGAATCCTGCAAGCATAATCAATGAACCGATGTATGTACCAGTCATTGAAATATCAGTGCCTTTAATTGCACCGATAACCATGAATATCACAGCAGGAATAACATAAAGTATTCTCCATTTATTGCTCAAATGCTTTACAGCCGCACCGGCTGCGATATAAAGAAGTATTGCCGCAAGTATTTCAATTGCAATCAGTAAAATATCAAAGTATTCCATATATAAACTCCGTTTCTCAGTTAAGGTCATCGTTTCGGAAAAATACATATCCGAGGTAAAGAGATGCTGCTGAAAATATCAGCGAAACAGTAATTGTTGAAATGCAGTCAGCGGCGGTAACTGAAGCATCATAAATATAATATTCAAGTTTGTCACTAAGTCCGAATGATGTCCATATTTCAATTTCTGAAAGTCTTTTTATATTTGAAAATCCAAGCAGATATGAATTTGTACCCATCATCTGTATAAGCAGCATTTCAGCCTGATATATAATATATCCTCCGATATAGATTATGTAGGATTTCCTGAAAAGGAATGATAAAAATACAAATTCGCATATAAGCCTGATTATCGGGAATATTGTCATAAACCATCTTAAAAATATATCAGCCGCACTTACCTTTTCTCCCCAGCCGATAAACGCTGAAACAGTCAGTATGGGAAAAAGAGTGAGCAGTATATATCCCGATGTGCCGACAGTTATACATGGTATAACTCTGCCGAAATATGAATCATATCTTGTATGTCCCGACATTATCTCATAATTTGCTGTTTTATCGCCATAGTCCGAACAGCATATATCACCGACAGCAATAAATATAAAAATAAACGGGAATGTTGCCATTGCAGGAAATAATTCTGCTGTAAGCTGTCCCGCTGAAACGGCAGTTTCATCGGCAATTCCTGAAATTACATATGAAACAACAGATATTGTCTGAACGGCAAGTATCAGTAAAAATATTATTTTGATAATAGATTCCTTTCCAAGCTGATAAAACTGTGCTTTTGCAATATGCCACATAATTTATTTCACCTCACTACTTCATATCGGATTTTCTGAATAATGCATATCCCAGACAGATAAGCACTGTTCCGATGACAAGTGATATTACTACAGTACCGGTAACAAATGACTGTGATATTTCTGTGCTGTATACTGTTATATCCTTTCCGTCAGCATATCCCATCGAACTGTTGAATTTAAAAAGCTTTACTATGTTATGTCCTGAAAATTCATATGAAAGCTTATAATCCATAAATTCTTCAATCATTAATGCAAGTATTTCTGATAAATAAAATCCGATAAATCCGCATACCGCCGCACCGAGAAAATTTTTTACAGCAAATGTAATAAATATAAATTCGCATACAAGTCGCAATACCGGAAAAATCATAAGAGCATATCTTTTGACTGCTCCGCCGAAATCCATATTATATCCCCAGCTTTTTACAAGTGTGATTGCTATAACAGGCAAAATGCATATCACCATACTTCCGATGACAGCCCATGCAAGTGCAGCGATTACTCTTGAAAAATATACATCACTGCGTTTATGCCCCGAAAGAATTTCATAGTTTATGGTTTTATCAGCATAATCCCAGCCGCATATCCTTGTTGAGATTATAAGCGTATATACCATTATGCTGAAAACCTGTATTTCTCCGATTCCGGCAACGAATGAACCGCCGTTAACCTCTGCCATCATTGAATTATCCAGAAAAATTATCATCATAAAAAGCAGTCCGATGAGGAAGCCATATATTGTAAAATTATCACGCCTTACCTGATAATTAAGCGATTTGATTATATTAATCATTATTCTCACCGCCTGACATATTCATGTAATATTCTTCAAGTGTTACTTCGTTCATTTTCAGCATAAGCGGAATTATTCCGTTATCGTAGAGAGTTTTTGATATAATGCGTATATCATCAAGCTTTTCATAAATCCGTATGCTTCCGTCCTTTTCAACGTCATACTGGTGAATATTAAGCTTGTCGGAAATAACAGCGGTTGCAAGCGGATTGTTGTCTGTATTTATATGATAGTATGCACGGCATATATTTTTCAGGTCATCAGATGACACCTCTTTAATTATTTTTCCTTTGTTTATAAATATATAATCTGTGCATAAAAGCGATAATTCACTGAGAATATGCGATGATATTATAATCGTTATGCCTTCCTCCTGATTAAGCTTCAACAGGAGCTTTCTTATTTCAATGATACCCTCAGGGTCAAGACCGTTTATAGGTTCATCAAGCACCATTATTTCAGGTTTTGTCAGCAATGCAACAGCAATTCCCAGACGCTGACGCATACCAAGTGAAAATTTCTTTACGCTTTTTTTGCCTGTATCGCTTAATCCCACTGTTTCAAGTACTTCATCAATACGCTTTTTATCGGGTATACCTTTCTGAATTCTCTGTTTTTCAAGGTTTTCCCTTGCAGTCATATTTTCCTTTACATATGGAGTTTCAATCATAAAGCTCATACGTTTTCTTGATTCCGCAAGTCCTTTTTCATCTGTTCTGCCATATATTGAAATGATTCCGTCAGTTGGAGCGGCAAGTCCTCCGAGCATTTTCATAATAGTTGTTTTTCCTGCACCGTTAGAACCGATAAGTCCGCATATCATTCCACGGTTTATATGAAATGATATATTTTCAACAGCCATATGCTTGCCATACTGTTTTCCAAGATTTTTTACATCAATAATTATATCCGACATACTGACCTCCTGATATTTTTGATTTCTTTACTGTCTAAATTATAGAATTAATTATTAAAGAATTTCTTAAATATTTTAAAATTCACAGAATGTTCATAAATATTGCTGGTACATCTGAATTTTTAACAGGAAATAATGTTTTGTGTTTGCCCTTTTTTAAGTGTTTTGTTTTATCCAAGTGGTCGGGTAGGTACAAAATGCTGAAATAAAGCTAAATCCGAAACCAAAAGTTTTTGTCCAGCTTTTTGCGGCAAGTTGCCGCCTCCATTTTTAAGTATTTTGTTTTATCTATATGGTCGGGTAGGTACAAAATGCTGAAATAAAGCTAAATCCGAAACCAAAAGTTTT
>JBJEQS010000043.1:0-6883 GCA_051881875.1 Oscillospiraceae bacterium | reverse complement strand
TGCCCAGCTTTTGCGGCAAGTTGCCGCTTTCACTTTTTAGTATTATATTTATTTTGCGGTCGAGCCATAAGATAAAAGATTATAAGTAAATAAAGCAACGAAACTAAAAGTTTTTGCCCAGCTTTTTTCAAAAAGCTGGTGGTTTCCAAAGGCAGAGCCTTTGGTCGCTCGAATGAGCGAAATGGGGGTGCGGGGGCTTGCCCCCGCCCTTCAATCGTTCAAAAAAGTTTTTTGGCAACCTTTTTATAAAAAAAGGTTGGGCGGCTTTCAGCCGCCTAATGAAATTCCCAGTAAACTAAGACGGGCGACCAATGGTCGCCCCTACATAAACAGAGCTGTTGAAGTCACGTTAATTTAACATCTTTCAGTATAAAATTGCTAAATGTACTTTTTTTATAAACCTCTTGACAATTTATATATGCTGTGTTAAAATAAAATACAGAACAAAGATGTTCGTATATGGCTTACTATGCCTGTACGAATGTCTTTTTTATTTATCTGAAAGGATGTGGCGTTTAAAATGGATAATTTCAAGAATCAGAATCCATTTGAACAGCAGGGATTATATAATCCACGCTTTGAACATGACAATTGCGGAATAGGAGCCGTTGTAAATATCAAAGGCATTAAATCAAGAACAGTAGTTGAAAATGCTCTTACAATAGTTGAAAAGCTTGAACATCGTGCCGGTAAAGATGCGGACGGAAAAACAGGTGACGGTGTAGGAATACTTATTCAGATACCGGGGGATTATCTCCGTTCGGAACTGAATAAACAGGGAATTACTCTCGGAAATGACGGCGAATTCGGTGTCGGAATGTTCTTCTTCCCGCAGAATGAGCTTAAAAGAAACCGTGCCAAAAAGCTCTTTGAAATCATTTCCGCAAAGGAAGGACTTGAATTCCTCGGCTGGAGGGAAGTTCCCTCAAATCCGGATATACTCGGAAGCAAGGCTCTTGAAAGTATGCCTTTTATCATGCAGGGATTTGTAAAGCGTCCTGCCGGCTGCATGGAAACAATTGATTTTGAAAGAAAACTCTATATCGCAAGGAGAATTTTTGAAAAATCAAATGAGGATACATATATCTGCTCGCTTTCATGCAGAACTATCGTATACAAGGGTATGTTCCTTGTTGACCAGCTCAGAAACTTCTACATTGATTTACAGAGCAGAGAATGTAAATCAGCTATAGCTCTTGTTCATTCAAGATTTTCAACAAATACAAATCCAAGCTGGCAGAAGGCTCATCCGAACAGACTTATAGTTCACAACGGCGAAATCAATACCATTACAGGCAACGTTGACAAAATGCTTGCAAGAGAGGAAACTGCATATTCCGAAAAACTCAAGGACGATATGCATAAGATACTTCCGTCAGTAGACGTTACAGGTTCGGACTCCGCAAGACTTGACAATGCAATTGAATTCATGGTGATGTCAGGAATGCCGCTGCCGCTTGCAGTAATGGTTACAATCCCTGAACCTTTCAGAAATAACCGCACAATGTCCGAAAATAAAAAGAATTTCTATCAGTACTATGCAACAATGATGGAACCATGGGACGGCCCTGCTTCCATACTTTTCTCAGACGGTGAAATTATGGGTGCTGTACTCGACAGAAACGGTCTGCGTCCGTCAAGATACTGTCTTACAGATGATGGTTTCCTGATACTTTCGTCCGAAACAGGCTGTATTGATATTCCCGAGGAAAAAATCATCAAAAAGGACAGACTTCGTCCTGGTAAAATGCTCCTTGCAGATACAAGAAGCGGAAGACTTATTGATGATGATGAACTCAAGGAATTCTATGCTTCATCAAAGCCATACGGTGAATGGCTCGACTCCAATCTCGTTCATCTCCATGATTTGCATATCCCTAACAAGAATGTAATTTCATATGAACATGATGAACTCACAAGATTGCAGAAAGCATTCGGATACTCATATGAGGAAATAAAGACAAGTATTCTCCCAATGGCTGAAAACGGCTCAGAGCCTATCGCATCAATGGGTTCTGATATTGCAATTCCTCCGCTTTCAAATGAACCTGTACCGCTTTTCAACTATTTCAGACAGCTTTTCGCTCAGGTAACAAATCCGCCTATAGACGCTATTCGTGAGGAAGTTGTAACGGATACAAGCGTATATATCGGAAAGGACGGAAATATCCTTGAGGAAAAGGCTGAAAACTGTCATGTACTTAAAGTTGAAAATCCGATACTCACAAGCACTGATATGCTGAAAATCAAAAACATGAAGATTGAAGGCTTCAAGACAGCTGTAATCCCGATTACCTACTATATAGGCACATCACTCGAAAAGGCTATTGAAAATCTTTTCGTTCATGCAGACAAGGCATATCGTGAAGGAGCAAATATACTGATACTCTCCGACAGAGGTGTTGACGAATATCATGCCGCAATCCCGTCACTCCTTGCAGTATCAGCACTTCAGCAGCATCTCGTTTCAACAAAGAAGCGTACGGCTCTTGCAATGATTCTCGAAAGTGCAGAACCAAGAGAGGTTCATCACTTTGCCGCACTCCTCGGATACGGTGCCTGTGCAGTAAATCCATATCTCGCACATGAAACTATCCATGATTTGATTAATACAGGAATGCTCGACAAGGATTATTATGCCGCTGAAACTGATTATAACAATGCTGTACTCAAAGGCATTGTAAAGATTGCCTCCAAGATGGGCATATCAACAATTCAGTCATATCAGGCATCAAAGCTCTTTGAAGCTGTCGGCATTTCAAAAGAGGTTATTGATAAGTATTTCACAGGAACAGTCAGCAGAATAGGCGGAATTACTCTCAGCGACATAAGCCATGGACTTGAAACACTTCATACAATGGCATTTGACCCGCTTGGTCTTAATACATCAAATACCATAAGAAGCAGCGGCAGTCATAAACTCAGAAGCGGAAAGAGCGAGCATTTATATACTCCGGAAACAATTCATCTCCTCCAGAGAGCAACTCAGACAGGTGATTATGATAAATTCAAGGAATATTCAGAATGTATCAACAAAGAGGACAACTGCCTTACACTCAGAAGTCTGCTCGATTTCAAATTTGATGAAAACGGCGGTATTCCGATTGATGAGGTTGAAAGTGTTGAAAGTATCTGCCGCAGATTTAAAACGGGTGCTATGTCATATGGCTCAATCTCACAGGAAGCACATGAAACTCTTGCAGAGGCTATGAACCGCATAGGCGGAAAGTCAAACAGCGGTGAGGGCGGCGAATCTCCCGAAAGACTTAAATCAAACCGTTGTTCAGCAATAAAGCAGGTTGCATCAGGACGTTTCGGTGTAACCTCCGAATATCTTGTATCTGCTGATGAAATACAGATTAAGATGGCACAGGGTGCAAAGCCCGGTGAGGGCGGACATCTGCCGTCAGGAAAGGTTTATCCTTGGATTGCAAAAACACGTCATTCAACAGCAGGCGTAGGACTTATATCCCCTCCTCCGCACCATGATATATATTCAATCGAAGACCTTGCACAGCTTATATATGACCTTAAAAATTCAAACCGCAATGCAAGAATATCAGTTAAGCTTGTATCTGAAGCAGGTGTCGGAACAGTTGCGGCAGGTGTTGCAAAGGCAGGTGCTCAGGTTATCCTCATATCAGGATATGACGGCGGTACGGGTGCAGCTCCGAAAAGCTCAATATACAATGCAGGACTTCCATGGGAACTCGGTGTAATCGAAGCTCATCAGACACTTATAATGAATGGACTTCGTTCAAAGGTAAGAATTGAAACAGACGGCAAGCTTATGAACGGCAGAGATGTACTTGTTGCGGCACTTCTCGGTGCAGAGGAATTCGGATTTGCGACTGCTCCGCTTATAACAATGGGCTGTGTTATGATGAGAGTATGCAATCTTGATACCTGTCCTATGGGTATTGCAACCCAGAATCCCGAACTCAGAAAGAATTTCAAGGGCAAGCCGGAATATATCATAAACTTCATGCACTTTGTTGCACAGGAACTTCGTGAATACATGGCTAAACTCGGTATCAGAACTGTTGATGAACTTATCGGAAGAACAGATTTACTTCGCAGGAGAGATAATCTTCCTGAAAACACTGATAAAATCGACCTTTCAGCCATATTTGAATTATACGGCTCACCGGAGAACAGATGCTTCAATCCTGATGATGTATATGATTTCAGGCTTTCCGAAACAGCTGATGAAAAAATCCTTATTAAAAAATTCGGTTCAGCACTCAAAAACAAGACAAAGAAATCAATTGACATAAATATTAAAAATACAGACCGTTCATTCGGTACATTATTCGGCTCTGAAATTACAAGACTTCATGGAGATAATACTCTTGATGATGATACATATACAGTAAACTGCAAGGGAAGCGGCGGACAGAGTTTCGGTGCATTTATTCCGAAAGGACTTACTCTCAATCTCACAGGCGACAGCAATGACTATTTCGGAAAAGGTCTTTCGGGCGGTAAGCTGATACTCCGCAAACCTGCAAAAGCATCTTTCAAATCAGATGAAAACATCATTGTCGGAAATGTTGCACTCTATGGTGCTACATCGGGCAAAGCATTTATCAACGGCGTTGCAGGCGAAAGATTCTGCGTAAGAAATTCCGGTGCAATCGCAGTATGCGAGGGTGTCGGCGACCATGGCTGTGAATATATGACAGGCGGCCGTGCGGTAATTCTCGGAAAAACCGGTAAAAACTTTGCGGCAGGTATGTCAGGCGGTATAGCATATGTACTCGATGAAAACAATGACCTCTATACCCGTCTTAACAAGGAACTCGTTTCCCATGACAATGTTTCTGAAAAGAGCGATATTGCTGAACTGAAGAATATCATACAGGAATATTATGATGCAACAGATTCGGACGTTGCAAAGAAGATACTTGATAATTTCAGTGAATATGCTCCTAAATTCAAAAAGGTTATCCCGCATGATTACGATAAGATGCACAGAAATATACTTGCATTTGAGTCAAAGGGCATGAGCCATGAGGAAGCAGAAATAGAAGCATTCTATATGGATAAGAAGGAGGCATAATATCATGGGAAAACCAACAGGATTTATGGATTTTGAAAGAGAGAATACGCAGGAAATTGCACCTCTTGAGAGAATAAAGAATTATAATGAATTTCATATTCCGCTTAGTGATGAGGAAAGAAAAAAACAGGCGGCAAGATGTATGGACTGCGGAGTGCCTTTCTGTCAGAACGGCAAAATGATAAGCGGTATGGTATCAGGCTGTCCGCTTAACAATCTCATTCCCGAATGGAATGACTTACTCTACCGCAATCAGAAAAAATCTGCTCTTGAACGTCTGCTTATGACAAATAATTTCCCCGAGTTCACATCAAGAGTATGTCCTGCATTATGCGAAAAAGCCTGCACCTGCGGTCTTAACGGAGATGCGGTCACTGTAAGGGAAAATGAAAATGCTATAATTGAAAACGGTTTTGAGCAGGGATATATAAAGGCTGAACCTCCTGTGCAGAGAAGCGGAAAAAGAGTTGCTGTAATCGGTTCAGGCCCTGCGGGACTTGCCGCTGCTGATACTCTCAATAAAAGAGGTCATGAAGTAACTGTATATGAGAGAAGCGACAGAGCAGGCGGTCTGCTGATGTATGGCATACCTAACATGAAGCTTGAAAAATGGGTTGTTGAACGCCGCATAACCCTTATGAAAGAGGAAGGCATTGAATTCATTACAAATGCTGATGTAGGAAACAATATCAGTGCAGATGATATTATGAATGAATATGATGCAGTAATACTCGCCTGCGGTGCATCACAGCCGAGAGATATAAAAGCAAACGGCAGAGATAGTGACGGAATATATTTTGCGGTAGATTTCCTCAAAGCCACAACAAAAAGTCTGCTTGACAGCAATCTTGAGGATAATGCGTACATATCCGCAAAGGATAAGAATGTAGTAGTAATCGGCGGCGGTGATACGGGAAATGACTGTGTCGGAACATCTGTTCGTCATGGCTGTAAATCGGTTGTACAGATTGAAATGATGCCTGAGCCGCCTGAATCCAGAACAGCTGATAATCCGTGGCCCGAATGGCCCAAAGTCAAGAAAACCGATTACGGTCAGACCGAGGCAGCAGCATTATGCGGTCACGATATAAGAGTATATGAAACAACTGTCAAGGAATTCATACATGATGAAAGCAATAAGCTTGCGGCTGTAAGGACAGTAATGGTAAAGCCGGCACATGATGAAAACGGCAGAGGCTTCATGCAGGAGATAGAGGGTACAGAGAAGATTATACCATGTGAAATATGTCTTATTGCGGCAGGATTCACAGGCTGTCAGAAATATGTTGCTGAAGCATTCGGAGCAGAACTCAATGAGCGTACGAATGTAAAGACGGAAAAAGGAAAATATGCAACAAATATTGACGGAGTATTCACAGCAGGAGATATGCACAGAGGACAGTCACTTGTAGTATGGGCAATATCAGAGGGTAGAAATTCTGCCAAAGAAGTCGATGAATATCTTATGGGATATACAAATCTATAAGAGGCAAGCGGCGAGTTGCCGTCTTATATAGGCGGTCGGGTAGGTACAAACCGAACCATTAAAGCAAAATCCGAAATCAAAAGTTTTTTGCCCGGCTTTTTTTCAAAAAAGCTTGCGGCAAGTTGCCGCTTCCGGTGTTTAGTCAATATTTTTCTTTATGGCAACCAATTATATGCGACTTACCTGACATATAACCATATATCAGCATAAAAATTCAGCCTTATAAAAATTTTCGGGTAGGTACAATAAGACTTTATTCAGTTGCAAACGAAATTAAAAATTTTTTGCCCAGCTTTTTTTCAAAAAAGCTGGTGGGGTCAAGGGGCAAAGCCCTT
>JBJEQS010000042.1:0-17346 GCA_051881875.1 Oscillospiraceae bacterium | reverse complement strand
ACTTTTTCCAAAAAAAGTTTGGGCGGCTTTCAGCCGCCTGATGAAATTTCCAGTAGACCATAATGGGCAACCAACGGTCGAATCTGCAAAATATGAGCGAATTCACATTAAATAATTTCAAATTCAAAAGCCGTTCCTTTGCAGGAACGGCTTTTTTATAAAAAAAGATATGCATTAAAATTCAGAAATAGCTTTTATAAGATATTTCTTAATTTGTGAAAGGTCTTTTACATCAGCAGCTTTATCTATGTTTACATCAGCATTTGCAAACTGCTGTTCGTTAAGTTCAACCATTTTAACGATGTACTGAGCAAGATATGTTACATCTCTTATATCAATATCTCCATCATCAGTAACATCACCAAGGAGCGTTGCCTTTACATCTGATGAATTATCACTTGTTTCTGATTCACTTTCAGATGTTGTTTCTTCAGGTTTAGCCGTTTCAGTTGTTGTTGATTCATCATCGCTTGTAAGCTCACCATAAACAATACCTCTGCCGTTTGTTCCGACAAATACTCGTCCATAGACTCTAAGGTCACCTGTTACTGCATAGTTTATTGAACCGTACTGATGCTGGTCATCATTTACTCTTATCCATGACTCGCCGCAGTCATCAGAACGATAAACTCCGTTTACACCATCTGTTTCCATAACAGCGTATACAGCAAGATAGTCTGAACCTTCCTTGCCTTTTCCAAAGCCTACAACATCAGAACGCTTTACATTATCAATTTTTTCAATTGTATCGCCGCCGTCCTTTGTAACCCATAAGCCTGATTTTGCTTCTTCAGCACTTATATCGGCACTGCCTGAACCCGGAATCCATACATCTCCTTCTTCGCCGGGTACTGCCTTTATCTTTGATGATGCCGGCATATCCTCCGAGGAATATTTTTCAGCAAATGTAAGTCCCTTATCAGTACTTACATATAATGTATGGTCTGCATAAGCATAGAAAACATCAGGATTAACTCTGTCTGAGCATACATTTGCACCTGCCGGAAGTGTATCAACCGCTTTCCAGCCGCCGTTTATATAACAGATAACACCTGTATCAACACCTGTTGACCATACAAATGTACTTCCGTCAGCTGATACAGCAACTGTGCCGCCCTGAACAATCTGGTCTTCAGATGTTGCCGGGAATGTATATGAAACATTAGGCTGTACTTCCGACCATGTCTTTCCACCATCGTCTGATATTGCAACACTTTTCTTTATCATTTCATACTGTTCCTTATCAGTATTGCCTACTCTGACGATTATTTCAGGATTGAGTTCCGCATAATCAAGACCTGTTGTGCTTGTAAATGTAGGGCCTGTCATCATACAATCTCTTATAGTTGTAATGTCATCATGTACAAATCCGCATATATCACCGACACCGCTTATAAGTTCAACTCCATCAATAGGCGGACATATAAGGCTAAGAACAGCTGTTTCTTCTACTCCTGTTCCCATTACCTTAATATTTACATCTTCACCCTTATCCCAGTCTGTGAGATTTTCTGAACCATATATCGTAGCACCTGTACCATACATCATTTCATCAGAATCAAACGGATTTATTTCAATATCACCCATCATCCAGCCAATCTTTGGCGACGGATTGTCCATAACCTCATTTCCTGTAAGGTAACCGCCTTTGTCAGCATTCAGTTCATTGCCCCATGAGAGCCATGGTGCTGCGGAAATATCCATAGTATAATGCATATCTCTTGACGGCCATGAATCGCCGAATGACCAGATGGAATTCCATGTTTCTCCTCCGTCAGTAGTTCTGAATATATAGTTATCAGGCCACCATGATTGAAGTGATGTTACAAGGACTGTTTCGGGATTCTGTGCATCAACCGTAAGACCTGCATATCCATACCAGTTTTCATGCTGTGCATTTCCCTCCCAGTCATATCCTGTCGGAGGTGTAATATCCTTCCACTCACCTGTGCTTATATTATACTTGTAAACAGCACCGTCATCACACTGATAAGGACCGCCTCTGTCGCCGTATGTAACATAAAGACAGCCGTCACCGCTTATGACGCCATGGTGCGGAATACCTATTGTAAGAGCATCAGAATTATGCTGAGTAAATGTTTCTTCTGTCGGCTGGCCCTCAACCGGTTCCCATGTTTCGCCTGCGTCATGGCTGACGTATACAGGATTTGCCTTATCGGCAACACCTACATAAATATCCTTTGTCGGAGAGCCGGCTTTGCTGTTGGCACTGTCGAATGCAACCCATGTAAGACCGAGGTTATCTGCTGTATATGCATAATCAGGGTCTTCAACATAGTTTCCCACATTAGTGAGGCTTTCGACCTGAGCCCATGTTTTACCATAATCTGTACTTTTCCATAAGCCGTTTCCGCTTCTTGTGGCAAAATAGAGAATATTATTGCTGTTCGGGTCTATCATAAGTCTTTCGCCGACTGAACGTCCGGGCATATTTCCGCCGAATTTAAATGGAAGCTCAACTCTGTCCCATGTTTCACCATAGTCATCTGAACGCAGAATATAACCATTCATATTAGTCCAGTCATTTGTATATGTTCCTGCTGCAACATATACACGATTAGGTTCAACGGGGTCAGTGGCAAGACTTTCGCCGCCAAGCAAATTCCATTCATCAGGTGAAACCCAGTCAGTAAGCGGAATCCATTCCTTTGTTTTTTTATCACGTCTGTAAACACCGCCCATATCAGTTCTTGCATATACAAGACCTTCTTCGGTAGGATTGTATATAATACCGCACACAAATCCGCCGCCGCCGCCGATGTTTACATTATTCCATGAATAGTCCTCACTCTGTACAAGTGCTTCTGCAACTTCGCTGTTATTACTGAATGACATTGATGACACTACCGCTGTAATCGACATTACCGAACATACAGCAGCTATTCCTGCAACTTTTTTTAATGATTGTAAAACCATATTAAAAAACCTCCTTAAAAGCAATTCATAGTTTCAATCACTTTTTTATTACATTATAATCGAAAAGCAACAAAATGTCAATTAAAATTCATGAAATTATACAAATAAGCAATTATAGTTTAAACCAATCTGATAATTTGCACAAATAACAAATGTAAGTTCGATAGATTATTTTTGTAGGGTGACTAATGGTCGCCCGTTATGGTTTACTGGGAATCTTATTGTTCCTGTTCTGCGAACTTCGTTCGCACAACCTTTTTATAACGTGAGTTCAATAACCAAAAATAAAAGTTTTGCCTTACGGATAAAAACAAGATTATTGAAAAATACAGCCGAAAAAAGCACCATGCAGACAAAAGGATAATTCCTTTTGCTTACATGGTGCAAATTATTATTTCTTATATAAGCAGCTGATATTTTAATCTAAAAATCACATAAGCTCCTGAATTGCCAGATTGATTCTTTTTAAAGTTTCTTCTTTTCCTAGTACTTCCATAATTTCAGTAGCTCCACCCGGAGTAACTGCCTTTCTTGAAACTGCAACTCTTACAGCCCACATAACAGCCCCTGCCTTTATTTCATTATTTGCAGAAAAATCTTTCAATACTGCAAATAATGTGTCATTATCCCAGCTGTCAGTATTTTCAATTGCCGGGATGCATTTTTCAAGTATATCCCTGCAAAGTTCAGGGGTTGTCTTATTCTTTTTGTTTGTATACAGTTCCTTATCCATATCAAGACATCTGATAACAAATTCGCTCTGTTCTTCAATTTCCCCGAAAGTTGCAATTCTTGTTCTTAATAATTCGGCAAGTTTTGAAACATTGATATATTTAGGACATATCTTCTCAAGAATCGGCAGTGCTTTCTCAAGATATTTCTCCGGTTCCATTTTCTTTATATATTCTGAATTGAACCATTTCAGCTTTTCATAATCAAATACAGCCGGTGATTTGCTTAATCCTTCCATTGAAAAACATTTTTTCAAATCATCCATAGTAAAGAATTCTTCTGTACTGTCCTTAGGACTCCAGCCAAGCAATGCAATATAGTTTATAATTGCTTCAGGGAGATAACCTGCATTGACCAAATCCTGAAAACTTACTGCACCATGTCTTTTTGAAAGCTTTGAAACATTGCCGTCTGCATCTTTTCCCATAAGCAATGGAAGATGAACATAATGCGGACGTTCCCAGCCGAATGCATCATAGAGAAGACAGTATTTTGGTGTTGATGTGAGATACTCATTTCCACGAACAACGTGTGTTACTCCCATAAGGTAATCATCAATAACATGACAGAAATTATATGTCGGATATCCGTCTGCTTTTATCATAATCTGGTCTCTCAGTTCGGAATTATCTATTGAAACCTCACCATATACCTCATCAACATATGATGTTGTTCCTTCAAGCGGCATTTTCTGTCTTATAACATATGGAATACCTGCTTCAAGATTTTTCTTTACTACTTCTTCGGATAAATTACGGCAATGTCCGTCATAACCGCCTATTCCCTTTTCATCTTTCAGCGAATCAAGGCGTTCCGATGTGCAGAAACAATAATATGCATGACCTGCCTTAACAAGTTTTTCAGCATATTCCCTGTAAATCGGCAAACGTTCACTCTGGATATACGGGCCATGTTCACCGCCGACATCAGGCCCTTCATCATAATCTATTCCTGTCATTTCAAGTGTTTTAAGAATTACATCTGTAGCACCGTCTACCAGACGAACCTGGTCTGTATCCTCTATTCTAAGAATAAACTTTCCGCCCTGTGACTTTGACAACAGATATGAATACAATGCTGTACGAAGATTTCCTATATGCATAAATCCTGTCGGTGACGGGGCAAATCTTGTAGTAATCATTTTCAGCTCTCCTTTTTACTGTCATACTGATTAAAAATTTAATCTGTAAATACGAACATTTATATTATAACATTAAACAGCCTTATGTGTCAACTGTATCATTGCTGACTTGATGAAAAAAATCTGCCATGCTGAATTAAAGCATGGCAAAAAACAATATAATGAATTTTATTTTCAGTTTTTCTGTAATATCTTCCATATCAAATCGGAGTTTCACATCTGATTGTATAATTTTGCTTAATCCTCAGGATTTTCAGGCAATTGTTTGTCATCATTTTCTTCATACGGAGGAATTTTATATTTATCTTCTGGATTTTCTGGTAACTGCTTATCATCATTTTCTTCATACGGAGGAATTTTGTATTTATCCTCTGGATTTTCATAAATCTCAGGGTTGAAATCGTTATTTTCATCTATGAAATATGGCGGCATACTCTCAGATTTATGTTCATCTTCAAAAAAGTATGGCATATCTCCCCTGTTATCCTTATAAAAATAAGATTTAATCTCATCATTTTCTTCATGAATATGAAAATCTTCATCATTTGCCGGCATAAATTCTTCATTAAATCCTTCTGTTAAATCAGTCTGAACGGCTGTTTCATTATTTTCATCAATTTCACTCTGTACTGTTTCCGGCAAATCCTGATTTGATGTATAATAAGTCTGCGTTTTTATCTGTTCAATATACTTTTCCGTTTCATAAACAGGAATTTCTGTATTATATTCCGCACTTTCATCAGAAGTAATATCTGTAATCAATGTTGTAGTTTCGGTGGTTTCTTCTGTATCAGATACATATTCATAATTATAAACATTGTTTATATCATCGTTCTGATTTATTTCAAAGACTGTTACTCCATATGTTACAGCACAAACAGAGGCAATTCCTGCAACAGCTGTTTTAAACGCTATGTCATTTCTGAATATTTTATTCATGCACTCAATATTTATAAGTGCTGCAATTCCGGAATGAAGTTTTATCTGATTTCTTTCCTCATACTGATTTATTGATTTTTTCAGACTTTTCCTCGAATAATTAAGCCGTGACTTTACAGTGCCTTTCGGACATTTTAAAATATTTGCAATACTTGAAACATCTTTTTCTTCAAAGTAATACAGCATAAGAACTTCTTTCTGTTCACCCGGCAAATTATCTATAAGACATTTGATTATATCATTTGTTTCACGTTCGATATAATCATTTTCAAAACTGCATTCACTTCCGCTGTCCAATGATATCCAGTCATTTTCAGAAATATCTATATCACAATTGACATTTTCAGTATACTTTTTTTGTGATGAAAGCAGATTTTTTGCTTCATTATATGTAACACTCATAAGCCATGACTGGAATTTTGATTCATCCCTGAGATTACCGATTTTATCATATACTTTAATATAAACGTTCTGAACAACATCATTGGCATCGTTCTCGTTTTTCAGCATACTGAAAGCACATTTATAAACCAGTCTGTGCGTCTGTGAATATATCTGATTGAAAGCTCTGCTGTTGCCTCTTTTGAAATCTTTTATGATTTCGTTTAAATTATCATCATGCATACCGTTAACCTCCATCCCATTTTTTATTAATTATATAATTTTATGACAATAAAAGTCAATTATCAAAACTGCAATAAATTTCCCAATTTTATATATGCAATTTTAACAAATCAAAAAATTTCAAAAAATTTTTTTAAAAAATTAAAACCAAAAGCATATTTCATTTGTCTTATATACAGAAAGCACAAAAACAAACCAAATTGTGCAGATAAAAAAATCCATGGATACAGAATATAAAAACAATTTTAAATTATTTTAAATTTTAAGGAGTGTTTATTATGAAAAAATTTATTGCTGGTATGTACGTATTGTCAATGCTCGGAGCAATGACATCTATAAATGTAAACGCAGCAGAGATGGATAACGATATTGTCAAAACCATTTCTACAGAAAAATTTTCTGATATTGCAGAAACAACTGCTGAAAATACAGAAGATGAAATTATCAGTGAAACTACAGAAGAAACTGATATTGCTGAAGAAACTGCCGCTGAAACTACAGAGAAGAAAAACAGAAATGAGTTCTTCCATGGCAAATTCGGATATGACTTTGAAGATGAAGATGCTGACATAATCAAAGATGAAGATGATTTCAGAGATTTCATTATTAAAGATGAAAATTGGATAAAGTCAGATAAACCATATTGCGTTATCACTGTAAATGAGGCCGGATTTGATAAGGACGGCAACAAGATTTTCAGTCATAATCCTGATGCTGTAATAAACGGATATGATGAAAACGGAGAACCTGTATTTGAGGAAAAAGAATGTCCGAAAAAACCACGCTTCTTAGGATTTGATGAGAACGGCAGAAAATTATTCAGCGACAATGAACATGACAGACTTATGATGATAAACGAAGACGGCAGCATTACAGATGCTACAGCTGAACCGGTTGACGATGAAAAGCAGTTATACAGAGCCTTTGATGTTAAAAAAGGTCACGATATACTTATAAAGTATGAAGATGATGATTATTACAGATTACATAATGGTGATGCCAATGCAGACGGTGAAGTTGATATAAGAGATGTCACCGCAATAGAACAGGATATTGTTGAATTTGCTGAAATACCTGACTATATGATAACTGCTGATATAGACCATGATGATAAAATTGATGTCAAAGACCTCGGTATACTTGTTAAATCACTCATAAAAGAATGTGAAATCAGCGAATAATCGCTGCATATACAAATTCCTCATGCCCTTCTGATATTTCTTATTATAAAAAATCCGTCTTTGCTTATTACAGCTCAGGCGGATTTTTTATTTATACATATGCATACTAAAATTATTTTTCATTTGTATTTTAAACAAAATCAACTTACATATCAATATTTTTTTATAAAATTTATTTATGAAAAGTCATTTTGTCCACTTTTTCATCAAATTATGGGTATACAAATATCATTAATTATGTTATTATGATAATAACGAATGTTTTTAAGGGGGAATATAAATGAAAATAAAAAAAATAATGTATTCTGTTATCGCAGGATTTTCAGCAGGAGCAATGCTGTTTTCATATGCTTCAATAATTCCTGATGAAAATATACTCACAGCAGATGCAGCAAGTCTTTGCACTGTTAATACCAACAAAACTTATCAGACAATCCGAGGCTTCGGCGGAATGAATCACCCTGAGTGGACAGGACAAGACCTGACAGAAGCTCAAAGACAAACTGCATTCGGAAACGGTGCAAATGAACTTGGACTGACTATATTGCGTGTATTTGTAAATCCTGACAAAAACCAGTGGTATAAAGCACTTCCAACGGCACAGTTTGCTACAAAAATGGGAGTTACAGTTTTTGCATCTCCGTGGGAACCGCCGGCAAATCTTGCTGAATCAGGCGGTGCAAATGGTAAACTTCATCTGCCAAAATCAAATTATGCTGCTTATGCACAGCATCTCAATGATTTTGGTACTTACATGAAGAACAATAACGTTGACCTTTATTCAATATCTGTTCAGAATGAGCCGGATTTTGCTTCTGAATGGACTTACTGGTCAACAGATGAAACAACCGATTTTATTGCAAACTACGGTGATAAGATAACAAGTACAAGACTTATGTCACCTGAATCTTTCCAGTATGCTCCTGAAAATGCCTCATGGGTATCTGACGGCGGAAAGAAATTTTATACAAAAATCCTCAACAATGCCAAGGCTATGGCAAACTGCGATTTGTTCGGAACTCATTTCTATGGTACTCAGAGAGCTTGGATGGATTTCCCTGCACTTGAAAACTGCGGCAAGGAAATATGGATGACTGAAGTTTATGTACCTAATTCAGATGCTGATTCAGCTAACCGCTGGCCGGAAGCTGTTGACGTTGCTGAAAATATCCACAATGGTCTTGTTGTAGGAAATATGAGTGCATATACATGGTGGTATATCCGAAGAAGTTATGGTCTTATGACAGAAGACGGCAAGATTTCAAAGCGTGGCTACTGTATGGCACAGTATTCAAAATATGTACGTCCGGGCGATGTTCGTATTGATGTTACAGAACAGCCTGCCACAGATGTTTATGTTTCTGCTTATAAGCACAGCGATTCTCAGATTGAAATTGTTGCTGTAAACAGCAGTGATGAGGGATATTCACAGCAGTTCTCCGTAGACGGCAGAACTATTACTGATATTGACAGATACCGCACATCAGCCAATGAAAATATTGCTGAAACACAGAATCTTGACCATGAAACATCAACATTCTGGGCACAGCTTCCTGCACAGAGCGTTTCAACATTTGTAATTACTCTTGAGGGTGACGGAGTTGATGTTCCGGGTACTCCTGACAATCCTCCGGCTGATGAACCGATTGAACCTAATGAATACGGCTGGTATTTCAATGACGGATTTGAAAGCGATTTATGTGACTGGACATCAAGAGGTTCAGGTGAAATTCTTACAAGCGGACGTACAGCATATGTAGGAAATGAAGCACTTCTCGTCAAAGACAGAACATCTGCATGGAATGGTGCTATAAAAACATTGAATTCAGCATTCAAAGCCGGTGAAGAATACAGTTTCAGCGTAAATGTAAATTACTTTGACGGCCCTGCAACTGATGATTTCCACCTCAAGCTCCAGTATACAGATGCAGCAGGCGAAACACAGTATTCAACAATTGCCTCAGGAAAAGGCGTAAAGGGCGAATGGGTTCAGCTTGCAAACAAGAATTATAAAATTCCTGACGGTGCAACAAATCTTCAGATTTATGTAGAAACTGCCGAAACAACAAATAATTTCTACATTGATGAAGCAATCGGTGCTGTTGCAGGTACAACAATCATTGGTGCAGGTCAGCCTGTTGTTGCTGATAAAGGTGATGTTACCGCTGACGGTTCAATAGATATTCTTGATGTTACAGCTATGAAGCGTGGAATTATCAAGAGTTTTGATGGTCTTTCAAAAATTGCCGCTGATGTAAACGGCGATGGTTCAGTAAATGTAGCTGATTTGCTTATTCTCAAAAAATATATCCTTGGAATGATTAATGAATTCCCAGAAACCGTAATAACACCTGATGAGCCTGAAATTGTAACTCACATGAATATGGCTGAATTTACCAAAAAAGTTGAAGGCAGTGTAATTGAATACGATACAGCTGAATCACGCAATGAAAATGCAGGTACTGCTTATGGAACAATAAAGAGCGGTACATATTATTCAACAACCTGCAACCGCAACAAGCCTTATAATATACTTCTCCCCGCAAATTATGATACAAACAAGAAATATCCTGTTCTCTATGTATTGCACGGCTACTGGGAAAATCAAAACAGAATGATTATCGAGGGCAACGGCACAATGTATACACGTCAGATTATCGGAAATGCAATTGCTGCTGGTGAAGCAGAGGATATGATTGTAGTATTCCCATATATCTATTCAAGTGCAACACAGGACGCTTGTTCAGCAATGGACGATGCCAACAATGCTGCATACGATAACTTCATAAACGACCTTACAAAAGACCTTATGCCGCATATCGAAAGCACATACAGCGTAAAGACAGGCAAGGATAACACAGCTATAACAGGCTTCTCCATGGGCGGCAGAGAATCACTTCTCATTGGTATGAAATATCCTGACAAGTTCGGTTATATCGGTGCAATATGTCCTGCTCCGGGCGTTACAGGTTCATTCAAATGGGATAGCTCAAATGAACCGTATCTCCTTTTCATCACAGCTGGAAGCAACGATACAGTAGTTTATTCAAATCCTGAAACATATCACAATAATTTTGCAAACAATGGTGTACCGCATATCTGGCACTATGTAAACGGCGGTTATCATGGAGATAACTCAATTCATGCACATATTTACAATTTTGTAAGATGCGTTTTCAAAGCTTAGTTATATAGTATGAAAAGTCTGTTCCTCTATAATACAGATAATATTGGGATAAAAGAATCCTCCTGCAGCTGTAATGTTGCAGGAGGACTTTTTTATATAAAAATCAAAGATATTATTTATCTGCCGGCAATTTTATTAAATAAATTTTTTATGCCTAAATATATATTTGTAAATATATTTGAATTGTATAATGTTTCATCGTCATCATATGCATCATTAATATCATCATAATAATCATCATTATTTAATATACTTGCAGCAGCATTATCACAAGTAATTGCAGTATCTTCGGAGGTATTCTTTTTATTCAGATTCATTCTGTCATCTATTTTTTCTTCATTTTTTTCACCTTTTTTTGCAGCAGCCTGTTTCTCTCTCTCCTCCAAAGCACGTGCTATATGTTTATCGCCTTTTGCATAAAATTCTTTGAATATATCATGCATTCCGGCATACTTTGGATTGACATGATGTATCGGAATTTCGTCGTCAACCATGAGAGTATATTTAATTTCTTTGAAATATGTTTCAATTGAGTCATGTTCATGTTCAGACATTGCAGGATTAAGTGCCATTAATAAATCAAATGCATTATTATACGGCATTGCTGATGATGGTTCTAATTCAATATTGCGGATTAATTTTCTTAATTCCGACCTTCTTTCTGCCCTTCTCTCTCTTTTTTTTGCTTCTTCTGCTGCTTTTAATTCCGCCTCGGCTTTTTTCTTTGCCTTTGAATTTTTATCTGACTCATTTTCCGATTCAACCGAATTAACTTCTATGGTCAGTACATCTTCACGAGAATACAAATTAAAATTCAAACACAGTAAGCCTATCATTTCACAATACTTATAATTGTATTTACGCATTAAATCAATGATTTCACTTAAAAAGTTTTCATATACCCTCAATTCCAAACTGCTTTTTATATGCAGACCGGCACAGCGGATTTTATAATAAGCCTTTTCGTCATCATGTTCCATATTGCGAAAAAATGGTTCTCTTTGTACTGCTCGTTTCATTGCACTTACATAAGCATTGTATATTGATGAATTGTAGCCTTTAAAAGAGTCGTCTGACATCATTATATCTTCATCATCGGGAAAACGACCTGCATTGTGTTTAGCTAAATCAGGACATAATTTAATAACAGAAAATGATTTAAACAAATTTGATTTAAAATATCTTACATGAAAATCATTTGAATCATTCAAAGGAACTTTATTAAGATATGACACCAAATCCTCATAGTTCTCCAACATCTGATTGGCATTGCTGTTGACATTAAATACTGTTATTATGGTATTTCGGAGCATTCTTCTGTCATATTCTATTTCAAAAGCATCATATTTTTCCGAAGTATCATGTTTGTTTTTAAGCATATTCAAATAAGCAACAAGCTCCATACCACGCAGAAGAATAAACTCATAAACATAAATTGCATTTTCGTCTGATGTTTCATAAATACTCTTTATAAAAAACTTATAGCTTTCTTTATACTGCATAATATTTTAACCTCCTGAACCATTAATTAACACGTTTAAATATACTATATATTATAATATCATATAATAGTAAAAAAATCAACTTAAATAATGCATATTCACAATTTTCCGTAATTTTGCACAACTCTTAATAAACAAAATAAAGAGAAAAAGCACTGCACAAGAGTATTTTCCTTTACAGAAATTATGGATTTACCTTTAAATAATAACTTTCAAATATGCTTCGCTCTTTCAAAACAAATCCATCGAATTCACATTAATATAAAAAACAAAGAAAAAATCAGTTGTAGTAACGTCTAAATATTCCATTAATATTTCTATAATTGTTGTAGGTATTACCACTTGACTAATTACACATCACATGGTATAATATATTCGGGTTAGTTTGTGCTAACCCAAAAACTGTAAGTCAATTTCGCATAATTAACTTATAAGTAGATTTTCAGGAGGAATGTTTTATGACAAACTATGAACAATGGAACGGCTTTAAAGGTGAAAAATGGCGTGAAGAAATTGATACTCGTGATTTCATTCAGAAAAATTATACACCTTATGATGGTGATGAAAAATTTCTTGCAGACCCTACTGAAGCAACTGAAAAGCTCTGGGGAAAATTAAAGGAGCTTCAGAAAGAAGAACGTGCAAAAGGCGGCGTTCTCGATATGGATACACATATTGTATCAGGCATTACTTCACATCAGCCGGGATATATTGACGAAAATCTCAAAAACCTTGAAAAAATTGTCGGACTTCAGACTGATAAGCCTCTCAAACGTGCATTTATGCCGTATGGCGGTATAAGAATGGCTGAAGAAGCCTGCCGTACATATGGATATACTCCTGACCCGGAACTTCATAAAATTTTTACAGAATACCATACAACTCATAATCAGGGTGTTTTTGATGCATACACTCCTGAAATGAGAGCAGCAAGAAAAAATAAAATTATCACAGGTCTTCCGGATACATATGGCAGAGGACGTATAGTCGGAGATTACCGCAGAGTTGCACTTTATGGAATAGATTTGCTCGTTGCAAAGAAATCTCAGGACCTTGATAACTGCGGCAACGGAAAAATGAGAGATGATGTAATCCGTCAGAGAGAGGAAATAAGCAAGCAGATAAGGGCTCTTAAACAGATGAAAGAAATGGCTGCTTCATACGGATTTGATATTTCAGTTCCTGCAAAAAATGCTGCTGAAGCTTGCCAGTGGCTCTATTTCGGATACCTTGCTGCCATAAAAACTCAGAACGGTGCTGCAATGAGCGTCGGCAGAATTTCAACTTTCCTTGACATATATATACAGCGTGACCTTGAAAACGGTACTCTCACAGAGTCCGAAGCTCAGGAACTTATCGACCACATGGTTATGAAATTCCGTATGGTTAAGTTTGCAAGAATTCCTTCATATAATGAACTCTTTTCAGGCGACCCCGTATGGGCAACTCTCAGCGTTGGCGGTAAGGGCATTGATGGTCGTCACATGGTAACAAAGAATGATTTTCGCTTCCTCCATACTCTTGAAAATATGGGGCCTTCTCCCGAACCTAATCTCACAGTTCTCTATTCAAAAAATCTCCCTGAAACTTTCAAACGTTACGCTTCCAAAATTTCAATAACAACAAGCTCAATACAATATGAAAACGATGAAGTTATGCGTCCTGTGTGGGGTGATGACTATTCAATCTGCTGCTGCGTTTCTGCAACACAGACAGGCAAGGAAATGCAGTTCTTCGGTGCAAGAGCCAATCTTGCAAAGTGCCTTCTTTATGCAATAAATGGTGGTGTTGATGCAAAAACAAAGGTTCAGGTAGGTCCTAAATATGTACCGATTACATCTGAATACCTTGATTATGATGAGGTTATCTCAAAATATGACGCCATGATGACATGGCTTGCAAGCGTTTATGTACACACTCTCAATCTTATCCACTATATGCATGATAAGTATAACTATGAAGCTGCTGAAATGGCTCTTATTGATACAGAAGTAAGAAGAACATTTGCAACAGGTATTGCCGGATTTTCCCATGTTGTTGACTCACTCAGTGCCATAAAGTATGCAAAGGTAAAGACAATAAGAGATGAAGATGGCATAGTTGTTGACTTTGAAACCGAAGGCGATTTCCCAAGATACGGAAATGACGATGACAGAGCTGATGATATTGCAGTATGGCTTCTTAAAACTTTCCTCCGCAAAATAAAACAGTGCCATACTTATCGTGATTCAGAACCAACTACCTCAATACTTACAATCACTTCCAATGTCGTATATGGAAAGGCTACTTCTTCACTTCCTGATGGAAGAAAAGCCGGCGAACCGCTTTCACCCGGTGCAAATCCTTCATATGGTGCAGAAAAGAACGGGCTTCTTGCTTCACTCAACTCAGTTGCCAAGCTCCCTTATGAATGGGCTCTTGACGGCATTTCAAATACACAGACAATCAGTCCTGATGCTCTCGGTCACAACGATTCAGAAAGAGTTACAAATCTTGTCAATGTACTTGACGGATATTTCGACAAAGGTGCTCATCACCTCAATGTAAATGTATTCGGCACTGAAAAGCTTATTGATGCTATGGAACATCCTGAAAAGGAAGAATATGCAAACTTTACTATCCGAGTTTCAGGATATGCTGTTAAGTTCATCGACCTCACACGTGAACAGCAGCTTGATGTTATTTCAAGAACCTGCCATAAGTCAATGTAATTAAAAATCAAAAATATGACAGCCTCTCACCAAACAGAGAGGCTGCATTTTTAAGGAGATTAATCATATGAATAACGAATATCCTAAAGGAAGAATACATTCAACTGAAAGTTTCGGAGCTGCTGACGGCCCGGGAGTAAGATTTGTAATTTTTATGCAGGGCTGTAATATGAGATGCAAATACTGCCACAATCCTGACACATGGAATATAAACGGCGGTGAAGAAATGACTGCTGATGAAATTCTGCAAAAGGCTGTCAGATATAGGAGTTACTGGGGTGCTGACGGCGGTATTACTGTAAGCGGCGGAGAGCCTTTGCTCCAGATTGAATTCCTTACCGACCTTATGAAAAAAGCAAAAAATCTTGGAATTCATACAACAATTGACACATCAGGAAGTCCTTTCACCCGCAATGAACCTTTTTTCTCCGAATTCAATGAGCTTATGAAATATACTGACCTTGTTATACTTGATATAAAGGAAATAAATCCTGCAAGGCATAAGGCGATAACAGGATTTGATAATGCAAATATTCTCAATATGGCAGAATATCTTTCAGAAATCAGAAAACCCACATGGATAAGAAATGTTCTTGTACCAAAATACAGTGATTTTGATGAAGATATACTTCTCACAGGTGAATTTATAAAAAAATTATCCAGTGTTGAACGTGCTGAAGTTCTCCCCTACCATACACTTGGAAAATTCAAATGGGAAGAACTTGGAATTAAATATGAACTTGAAGAAATAAATCCTCCTGAATCTGAAAGAATTGAATTTGCAAAAAAATGTCTGCAATCCTCTGTAAATCATAATATTAAATCTTTAAAAGTCATATAAATAAAAATAGAATTGAAAGGATACGGCAAGCATGGAACTATCAATTACATTTGAATACAGTTGTTGGGAGTGTGTGTTTCACACTTGGTGTTGTACTGCTTATTGCTTCAATCATTATTATATAAAAAGTCCGCAGACTCAGCATCTGCGGACTTTTGCAATTGGCAGGGGTGGTAGGAATCGAACCCACGTCAAAGGTTTTGGAGACCCCTATTCTGCCATTGAACCACACCCCTATTAAATTTTTTGTTGTGTTCACTCAACGATATATATAATATCATATATTTCCGAAAATGTCAATACTTTTTAAAAAAAATTTTGGTATTGCTTTTTTTTATGTTTTGATTTATAATTAAAGTGTATAATGTATTATAATACTGCATAACGTTCACATATATTTTATTGCCGCAAAAGGAGGGATTTATATGAATGAAAACAAATCCTTTAAACTATATGCAATAAGAATAATAATTGTAATTGCAGCCGTCTTTTTTATCGGTGCGGCAGTAGGCATATTTCAGACTGTCGCACTTGGAAACGACCCGTTTTCATGCATGAACACTGCTGTAAGTACTTTCATAAACTGGAAATTTGCTTACTGGCAGCTGTTTGTAAACTGCATACTCTTTATTCCAACTATAATCTGGTTCAGAAATGCAATCGGCTTTGGAACTGTATTCAATATGGCTTTTGTCGGAATATTTGCAGACATTGTAAGACCTGCTGTACAGAAATTAACTGACGGTATACTTAATATGCCGTTAAGGATAATTCTGCTGACAGCTTCGGTCATCATGCTTTGCCTTGGAGTTGCACTGTATATTGCAACTGATACCGGTATGGCTCCTTATGATGCACTTGCATATATACTTGAGAAATTCACAGGCATCAACTTTTCATATTTCAGAATTGCAACCGATGTTATATGTGTTATTATCGGCTTTATTTTCGGTATGAAAACGGGAATTCATTTTCAGATTGTCGGTATAGGCACTGTTATCACTGCATTCTGTACAGGTCCGATTGTGAGATTCTTTCAGAATAAAACGGCTGTACCGCTTCTTCATAAATTAGGATATGATTCAAAGATTGCAGATAATCAGAAAATCAAATAATATAATTTTACAGGGGTGACCATTTGTCGCCCCTGTAAGCATTTATAGACATGGTAATCATTCGATTGTCGATTATTACATTTTCTATACAAATAATTCCACATATTCAACAATATTATGAAATGTGCATATAAGACCATTGACGTTTGAAAAAATCTGCTATATAATTATAACATCAGCCATTTCTATTCATTAAATTATGGATTTTTTATCAGCCATTAACTAAATCCATAACGTAAAAATATCTTTGGGGGGATAAATTTTATGATTATCAAAAAGAAATGCAGATTTTTGAGTTCTGCTCTGGCTGCCGCTGTATGTCTTACAAGTGTACCATGTGTCATTGCAAGTGCTGACGAGGTATATACAGACTGTAAGACAGGTACTGAAGACGGCTATGACTTCGAGCTGTGGAAGGACAGCGGCAACACAACCA
>JBJEQS010000041.1:0-3961 GCA_051881875.1 Oscillospiraceae bacterium | reverse complement strand
TGTCGCTATTTTCCAGTTACGAAATGTCAAGACTGAATTTTGGGGAAACTTAAATTCACTACCCGTTGACGAAACCGTGCTTCTTGTGCTATACTATTCATTGAAACAACTCCTTTTTGATACTTTGTTTTGGTGGTACTTAACATTATATCATATTTGGAGTTGTTTTTCTATTCTTTCTGTCAACTATCTATTGTATCATAACAGTTTGACCTACGGGCCTTTTTTCCACGACGGAGGATAGGGCAACGCTGGGGAGCGACATGAGTGCCTCGTGGGATTTTGCCGGGAGCATCTGCTCTCTATATCTGAAACTATCAGATAATTCTTTTCTGCGTTATTTGCAATAGCGGAAAGAATAACATACTATAGAAAAAAGGCAGCGTTGCTTATTTACTATGCAACACTGCCTTTAATTTTGTATCAAAGAATATCTTTTTTATACACGTCTTTTCAGCAAAATTATACTTGAAAATCCGCACATCTGCCATATCAACACAAGTTCTAACAACTTTCTCAAATTAAATTATCAACATTCAAGCCACAGGAAATTCTTTAATTCTTCCAAGAATAAACCTCTTAATCAATACAAGATCTGCTATGTCATAAACACCATTTTGATCAACATCCGCAGCCGCCTGAGCCAATGTACTGCCAAAACTACTTAAACATCCTCGTTTGGCAAGTATCATATCATAAACATCAACAACTCCGTCAAAATTAATGTCTCCAAGTATAAATTTCTGCACTCCCGCACCAAGAATTCCTGTTCCGCCGACTGCACCTATAGCCTCGTCAATATAAAAGTTGTTATTACTATCATATGTTTCAATATAAAGATACATATCTTCTGCGTCTAACGGTATCTTGAAATTCGGATTTGAAAGCTGCATCCATTCTCCTTTTACAGCTATTCCCTCTGCAATAAGAGCATACTGCTTTTTGCCATTTGCATCGGAATATTCAAGCTTCATAAAAAATTTATCAGTGATTTTTTCTGAATCAGATTTCACATTTACGCTGAAGCTATATTCATTTCCCGGCTTGAAAACTCTATCGCTAAGAGCTTTCTGTGCTCCATTCCACGAAGATTCCCTTCCTGAAACAAATAGAGAATTATTGCCTACATATCCTGTATTAGCGCTGGAAGCAACATTTGCCGTACCTCTTCCTGTCCAATCCTCCGTATCGTTTTCAAAACTATTACTAAAGTACCAGCCAAGACTATTTGGTTTTATCTCTTCTGGCTGATTCCATTCGGCACGCTCATAATCAAAAAAATCAATATCGGCATAGCCTCCTATTGTTTTTGTGGCATAGCTGTAAATTGCACTTCTGTAACCTGTGAACAATTTCAAATCATAGCTCATGCTCAATTCATTTCCTATATTTATCCAATTACTTCCGTCATAGGAATAATAGAAATTAGCCTTATCAATATTATACGAAATATTATTTCCATTAACATCATTGAATTTAAAATCGACTTTAAGATATATTTCGTTTCCTGTCATATCTACTTCTTCAATTATTTTATTATAGCTTTCCGAAATCTCGCCTCCGCTTGAAGCAATTCCATTTTCAGCCATATAAATCTTTTTTGAACCGTCATCGGCAATATAAACTCCTACATTTCCATATTTATACTGGAAAGCAGAAAGTCCCGCATAATCGCCCGCTTTCATATTTGATGCATCAAGCTTTATAATACTGCTGCAAGACGGACCTTCTGTTCGCTGAGTAAGCGTATTTTTCGCATCAAGAATATTTGTTGCAAGCGATTTATTTCTCAGTCTAAGATAACCTTTTCGTTCGGTTACCGACCATGCCGTATTATCCGGATTATGATTCCACTGCCATTGCAGAGCAAGTTTATTTGAATCATAACTAAAATCATCAGAAGTCGCAAGAAAAGTGCCGTCATAACTGCCGTTGATTTCAATAGTTGCAGGAACTTTTCCATTTACACCCATGATTGGCCAGTCATTCTGCCACGTTACCGGAACAAGTACAGGTACACGTCCTACTGCCCCATGATCCTTGAAGACAAGTCCATACCATTTTCCGTCTGGAGTATCTATAATACCACCCTGAGCTGCTCCTTCCGAGTCAAGAATAGTTCTGCCTTCGTAATTACCGAGAATATCCTTGCTTCTGTAACAAAGCTCTATTCTTCCGCTATTGCTTGGCCATGCAATAAGAAAAATATAATAATAATCTCCTATTTTCTGAATATGGGCGCCCTCTCCGCTGAGCCCGTCAAGACCTGTTGAAAACAGTTCTTTATCAGCTCCTCCTTCCTTGAAGCCGGTCATTTCGGAATTTAGCTCCTTAACCCTGATTGTACCGCCTGCTCCGTAAATAAGATAGTTTCTTCCGTCATCATCAAAGAAGAGTGAAGCGTCATGATACATACCATTCAATTCGGTTTTCGTCCATGTACCATTTTCAATATCATTAGTTTTATATATGTATGATTTTCCGGTTCCGTAGCTTCCGAAGAAGACATAATAAGTGCCGTTATGATAACGCAGACTTGAAGCCCATTGTCCATGACCATAATCGTTTTGGCCATTTTTAAGATTCTGTACATCTCCGTCGGCAAGAACATCATAAACATAATTGCATATCTTCCATGAAACAAGATCCTTAGATTTCATGATAGGAGCACCGGGATTAAAAAACATAGTTGTACTGACCATATAATAGGTATCCCCTACACGAATAACATCAAGATCAGGAACATCTGACCAAATGATAGGATTTGAAACGGTTGAGGTTTCCGCATTATTTTTTTTAAATTTCCACCAGTCCACATTGAAGAGATAACCGTCACCGCCAATGTACCTGAAATAAACGTCATGCTTTCCTTCAGTTCCACTGATACCACATGAAACCTCCACCCAATTCTGCCAGCCATCTGTTCCGGGAACGTCAAGAGTTCCGGCAAGCGGTCCATCTATACTATCAAGATGTATCTCTATTTTTCCACCATTTGTTGCAGATGCAACACTTGCAGTAAAACTTTCCGCTCCTGTACCGAAATCAACGCCAGATACTTTAATATAATCACCATTTTCAATATTGGCAACATTCATGCCGCCATTAGAACAACTTTCTGTCTCAATACCAACTTCAAAGCAAATCTTTTCAGCTTCATTTCGTACATATGGATCTAAAGCCTCAAGCTGTTCAGGTCCGTCGTTACTCATCCTGATGACAGGAAAACTGCCATCGCTGTTATAGGAAAATTCCTCTACTGCAACAGAACGAGTGAATCCGCCTCCGCCGGGAAGTCTTTGATTATGATAAAAAAAGTATGAATGACCTTTATAATCAATTACGCCGCAATGATTTGTAAAAGCCGACCCATCTTCGCCTTTTGGCATGATAACACCCTTATAAGTCCATGGACCTGTAGGAGAACTGCTGATAGAATAACTTATATTCTCCGGAATTCCCTCTGCTGCATAAAGCATATAATAAAGGTTACCACGCTTATAAAACCAAGGTCCCTCAGTATAAAGAGCACCTGTACGACTATCAGGATCGCTATTGACGCCGAAGCCCTGGCTCATATCAATCTTTTGTATCTCTCCGGAATAGGAAATCATATCTTCATTGAGCTTCACATAATAAAGCTGAGGATTGCCAAAATAAAGATAGGCCTGTCCATCATCGTCAATAAAAACTGTCGGATCAATATAATCCCAGTTCGGACCTAAAAGAGGTTTTCCAATAGCGTCTTTAAACGGACCTGTTGGACTGTCTGCAACGGCAACACCTATAACACGTCCTCCTCCTTCTGCATTTGAAAGCGGACAATACATATAAAACTTGCCATTTCTCTCGACACACTGAGTTGCCCATGCAGTATCTTTTTCAGCGTATGAAAAATCTGTATCTGAAAGTACAGTTCCATGGTGAGTCCAGTTCTGCATATCCGTGGTAGAATAGCACT